>JBOGYU010000700.1:0-2216 GCA_050696935.1 Solirubrobacteraceae bacterium
CGGCCGTGCCGAGGAGGGCGCCACGGACGAGGACGCCGGCGACGAGCCGGCGCCGGGCGACCAGGTCGTCGAGGGCGTCGTGGAGCTGCTCGCCAACGGCTCCGGCTTCCTCCGGCTCGACCCGCCGGAGACGACGGACGGCGACGTCTACGTCTCCGCCGCCCAGGTCAAGCGCTGCGAGCTCGTGTCCGGCGACCGCGTCGGCGGGCCGGTGCGCGCGCCGCGCCGCTCCGAGCGCTTCCCGTCGCTGATCCGCGTCGACACCATCAACGGCCGCCCGGCCGACGAGGTGGCCGAGGGCACGCGCTTCGAGGACCTGACGGCCGCGTTCCCGTCCGACCGCTTCGAGCTCGGCTCCGAGGACCCGACCGTGAAGGCGATCGAATGGCTGACGCCGTTCGGCAAGGGCTCGCGCGTGGTGATCGCGGGCCCGGCGCGGGCCGGCAAGACCGAGGCGCTCCGCCGGCTGGCGGGCGCGCTGAGCGGGGTGGACGGCCTCGAGCTGACGCTCGTGCTCGCGGGCGTGCGCCCGGAGGAGGTCGGCGAGTGGCGCGACGGCCCGGTGGCCCCGGCCGCGACGCTCTCCTTTGCCGCCTCGGCCGACGCGCAGGCCCAGGCCGTGGAGCAGGCGATCGAGCAGGGGCGGCGGGTGGCGGCCCGCGGCGGCGACGCCGTCGTGCTGATCGACTCGCTCGAGCATCTGCCCGTGGGCGCGGCCCGGCGGGCGCTGGCGGCGGCGCGCAACATCGCCGACGGCGGCTCGCTGACGGTCGTCGCGACCGCCCCGGCGCCGCTCGGCGGCGAGACGACGGTGGTCACGCTCGACGCCGCGCTGACCGCGCTGGGCCGGCTCCCGGCGCTCGACCTCGCCGCCTCCGGCGTCCTGCGCCCCGAGCTGCTCGTGGGTGAGGCGGGCGCCGAGGCGATCGCCAAGGCGCGCGTGGAGGCGGTGTCGGTCTAGCGCCGGCCGTAGGCGACGCGGTGCCAGTTGGGCTCGGGTGAGAGCTCGATCGGCTCGCGGTCGTCCTCCGGCTGGACGTAGCCGAAGGTGTGCGTCGCGTCGTCGAACACGACGTCGAGCTCGCCCTCCTTCACGCGCTGGTCGAGCCAGGCGGAGCGGAAGACGAGGCGGCGCAGCCAGTGGACGAGCGAGCGGTCGGCGGGACCGACCAGCTCCGGCCAGCAGTCGTTGACGTGCTCGCCGAGCCCCGAGGCGGGGTCCTGGATCTCGCCGTTGACGGTCAGGTTGACGAGGTCCTCGAGCTCGGTGGGATCGAGCCGGGCGCCGACGAAGCCGAGCTTGCGGGCGGCCTGCTCGACGCGCTCGGAGAAGTCGTGCTCGTTGAAGGTGAAGCGAAGCTCACCGTACTCGAGGACGTAGTCCTGCCCTGAGTCGTAGTTGCCGCGGCGCATCGGGTCCATTGGTCGTCGGCCCGGTCCCTGCCGGGGCGTCTGCATCTTATGCGCGAGTCCTCCCCGTCCGCTGCTGATGAGACAGATCTTTCACGGCTGGCAGCGGTCGCGCAGGTCGAAGGCGCGGACGGCATCAGGCGCGTCGTCCGGCCAGTCGAAGAACCGCTTGTTCACGCACCGGTAGGCCTCCATCCCGTGCCCGTCGTAGGCCTGCTCGACGGTGAACCGGCAGCGCTTGAGCGGTGCGTTCGCAAGGCGGACGGTGCCGAAGCCCTGGCGGGTGCGCTCGGCCTCCCGGAACATGGCGACGTCGATCTCCGTGGCGAACACCTTCTGCACGCAGCCCATATAGCGGCGGCCGGTGAGCGGGTCGTCGTAGGCGTAGAGGTTCGGGCACTCGTCGGCGACGCAGGTGGCCGGCGCGATGACGCGGTCGCAGAACGTCGAGCAGCGCCGGCACTCGTTGGCCTCGGTGCGTCGCACGATGCGGGCCATCTGGGGATTCTACGAGCGGCGCGTAGTTTCTTCCGCGCGCGCCTAGGGGTTCGTCATGCCCGCCGACGATCCCCCGACCATCCTGCTGGTGGAGGACGATCCGGTCCTCCGCACGTTCCTCGCCGACAACCTGACCGCGGACGGCTACGAGCTGATCCTGGCCGACAGCGTCCGCGACGGCCTGCGCGAGCTCGAGTTCAAGCGGCCCGACCTCGCGATCGTCGACCTCGGGCTGCCGGACGGGTCGGGGCTCGACCTGATCGCCCGCGTGCGCGCAGCGGACGGCGTCGCCTCCCGGCTGGACCCCG
>JBOGYU010000701.1:0-2209 GCA_050696935.1 Solirubrobacteraceae bacterium
GCCTACGGATGCGGCGCCGCCGGCTCGGCGCGAGCGACCGTCCGCGCCTGGCTCGACAGCCCGCCCCACCGCGACCTGATCCTGTCCGGCGGCTACCGCCGCGGCGGCGCGGGAGCGGCGAAGCGCACGCCCGCGGGCTGCGGCGGCACCACCTGGGTTCTGGACCTCGGCCGGCGCTGACTCGCGCACGGCCGTCGCTTCGGCGTAGCCATCCGGCGATCGGGGTTGGGGCGGACGGGTTGCGGTCCGGGCCGCTGCGTACCGTGGGTCGCGTCATGAGCCAGCCGCCCGCGCGCCGCGACGCCTCCGACGTGGAAGCCATCGCCGCGACGACCGCGTATCGCGAGCTGATCGAGCGCTTGCGCCGCCGAATCCGCGAGTCGCAGGCGCGCGCGGCGGGTGCGCTGAACACCGAGCTGGTGATGCTCTACTGGTCGATCGGGCGCGACATCCTCGCCCAACAGCAGGCCGGCCGGTGGGGCGACGACGTCGTCGGAAGGATCGCCGAGGACCTCGCGACGAGCACTGGTTCAGTCCGGGGCTTCTCCCGACGCAACCTCTTCTACATGCGCCGGTTCGCCGCGCTCTGGCCCGAGATCGAGAAAGTGCAGACGCTGACTGCACAATCGGCTGGTCGCACCACCAGGCCCTCCTCGATGCGTTCGCCGGGGAGTCCGAACTCTACGTGTGGTATGCGAGCAAGGCCGCCGAGAACCGCTGGCCCGTCCGCCACCTCAAGGGACAGATCGACCTCCGCCTTCACGAGCGCCAAGGAGCGGCATTGACGAACTTCCCTCAAGCGCTCGAGCCGGCCGACGCTGGCCGGGCGCTGGAGGCGACCAAGGATCCGTACGTCTTCGACTTCCTGGAGCTCGAAGAGGACGTCCGCGAACGCCAGCTCGAACACGCCTTGATCGACGACATTCAGAAGCTGCTCATGGAACTCGGCACCGGCTTCGCCTTCTATGGACGTCAGAAGGCACTGCTGGTAGGCGCCCGGGAATTCTTCCTCGATCTGCTCTTCTACCACCACGCCCTGCGGCGCTTCGTGATCGTCGACCTGAAGATCGGGGAGTTCCAGCCGGAGTTCGTGTCGAAGATGAATCTGTACCTCAACGCGGTCGACGAGCAGCTCCGGCTCGGCGACGACCGCGAGAGTGTCGGCATCATCCTGTGCACGAGCCGCAATGAGACCGTCGCCAAGCTGGCCCTCCACCGCGTCTATGCGCCGATCGCTGTCTCCGCGCGGCGGGCGGGCACTCCTCTCGCCGAACTGCCGTCCGTGGAAGTCACTGAAGACGTGCCGGCCGACCTTGACGAACTGTCAGAGCTCGACAACGTCCGGACCCGACTCATCGACCGCGTCGCGCAGCGCGCGCCCCGGATCATCGACGACAAGCTGAGGGATCGCCCCTGATCGGGCGGGCTCAGTTCCGGCGCGCCTCCCACGAGAAGCCGCGGACGGCGA
Organism: Solirubrobacteraceae bacterium; assembly: GCA_050696935.1. Taxonomy (GTDB): domain Bacteria; phylum Actinomycetota; class Thermoleophilia; order Solirubrobacterales; family Solirubrobacteraceae; genus DASSUW01. The sequence goes on from JBOGYU010000701.1 coordinate 1,469, forward strand.
GGGCCACGCCCACGGCCGTCCACAGGCACAGCGCGAGCAGCGCGACCCCGTTGTCCGCCAACCCCTCCCCGGTCACCATCGCACCCGACAGGCCGTCGATCAGGTGCTTGAGCGGCAGGACCTCGGCCACGTCGCGCAGCAGGGCCGGCGCCCGCTCCTCGTCGTAGAACACACCCGCCATCAGCATCATCGGGAGGAAGACGACGTTCACGTACGCGGGCGCGGAGTCCGAGTTCGGGATCGCGTGGGAGAGCGCCACGCCGAGCGAGGCGAGGCACACGACGCCCAGCGCGAGGAAGACCGCCAAAGCGAGCCAGTCACCCGGCCACGGGATGCCGAAGAACAGCCGGCCGGCGACGATCACGATCGCGATCTGGACCACGGTGTTCGCCACCGCGTTGGCCGCGATCCCCGCCATGTAGGCGGACGACGGCAGCGGCGTCCCGCGCAGGCGCTTGAGGATGCCGTGCTCGCGCAGGTAGGTGAGGTTGTAGGCGAGCGACATGAAGGTGGCCGACATCACGCTCACCCCGGCGATCCCGGGGACGAGCACGTTCAGCACGTCCTGGTCGTCCGCCAGCAGCGCGCCGAACAGCGCGAGCAGCAGGAGCGGGACCAGGAAGCCGAAGAACGCCGCGCTCGGGTTGCGCCAGAACATCCGGCGCTCCAGCCGGTACTGGCGCCACGCCGCGGCGCCCCACGAGGGGCGGCGGGCGGCGCGGCCCGCGGGCCGCACGGCGT
>JBOGYU010000702.1:0-2201 GCA_050696935.1 Solirubrobacteraceae bacterium
GGCTCGCCGGCCGCCGCCACGCCGCGATCGTCGCCCGCCGGCTCGCCGGCCGCCGCCACGCCGCGATCGTCGCCCGCGAGCTCGTCGTCCGGCGGCGCAACCGGGGCCAGTCGCAGGATGCGCTGGAGGTAGAACCGGTAGCCGCAGCGGGCGTAGGCGCCGAGGGCGCTGTAGGAGAGCCGCTGTGGCGCGGGCCGGGGCCTGGCGACCGGGGCCGGCAGGATCGATGGCGCGTCCGGGAGGGCGGTCCCCGGGGCGCCGGCGCGCGGCCTTCCGGCGCGGGGCAGGATCTCGGCGATCGCCGCCGGCGAGTTGAGCCGGCAGCGGACCCGGGCCGGGCGGCCGTCCCACTCGCGCTCGAGCACCGTGTCCCGCGCCGCGGCGGCGACGTCGCCGGCCAGCGCGCGGGCGATCCAGTCGATCGGCGGGCCGCCCGGCCTGGGCTCCGGCCGCCGCTCGCAGTCGACGCCGCCCGAGAGGATTAGGCGCTCGCGGGCGCGCGTCATCGCCACGTAGAACAGCCGCCGCTCCTCCTCGGCCTCGGCCTCCTGCTCGGCGAGCGCCAGCCGCTCCCAGTCGAGCGCGGCGATCGACTCGCCTCCGCCGATCGGCGCGAGCTTGAGCCCCACCTCGCCGCCGCGACCCAGCAGCAGCCGGTCGCGGGCGTTGCCGGCCGAGCGGCCGAGGTCGGCCACGCAGACGACCGGGAACTCCAGCCCCTTCGCGCGGTGGATGGTCATGAGCCGCACGGCGTCGAGCCCGTCGGACTCCAGCGCGGCCTCGCCCTCGCGGGCCTGCACGACGTCCTGGGTGGCGGCGAAGGAGAGGAAGCCCCGCAGGTCGGGCCCCTCGGCGCGCTCGTAGTCGCGCGCCAGGCGCATCAGCTTGCGCAGGTTGGCCAGCCGGCGCTCGCCGCCGGAGCGGGCGAGGACCGCCAGGTCGTAGCCGGTCGCCACGATCGCGCGCTCGAGCAGCACCTCGACGGGCGTCCGCTCGGCGCGCGGGCGCTCGGCGGCGAAGAAGCGCGCGAAGCCGAGCAGCCGCTCCCGCTGCTCCTCCTCCGGCAGGGCGGCGAGCCACGGGGCGCGGTCGGACTCGCGCAGCGCGGGCCACACGCCGCCGCTCTCGCGCCCGGCCTCGGCGAGCAGCACCAGCGCGTCGCTGCCGGCGCCGCAGAACGGGGAGGCGAGCACGCCGAACAGCGCCTCCTCGTCGCACGGGTTGGCGAGCGCGGCGAGGTAGGCGAGCGCGTCGCGGACCTGCTCCTGCGACCAGTAGCCGCGGCCGCCGACGACGTAGGTCGGCAGGCCCTCCTCCTCGAGCGCCTGCTCGAGCAGCCGCAGTGAGGCGGTCGCCCGGACGAGGACCACGACGTCGCCCGGCCGCCGGCCGGCGTCGACCTCCGCGCGCAGCCGGTGGGCGAGGAGACGGGCCTCCGCTCGCCGCCACGGCTGCTGGGCGAGGGAGACCAGCCCGAGGGCGCGCTCGAGCTCGGGGTCCTCCCACCCGCGCGTGTCCGTGATCAGCAGCTCGACCGGCGGCTCCCCGGTCGCCCGGGGGTCTGGGTCGAAGAGGCGCAGCGGCCCGTCCGGCGCCTCGGCACCGGCCACGAGCGGCGAGAACCGCTCGCCGAGCTCGGGGGCGAACGCGCCGTTGAGCACGTCGAGCAGCTCCTCACCGGCGCGGAAGTTGCGGTCGAGCCGGCGCACGCGGCCCGCGCGCCGCTCGCGGAAGATCGTCACGTCGGCGTGGCGGAACCGGTAGATGGACTGGAACTCGTCGCCGACCGCGAACAGGTTGTCGCGCTCGAGGGCGCCGAGCACGTCGAGCTGGAGGCGATTCGTGTCCTGGAACTCGTCGACCATGATCAGCGCGAACCGCTCGGCCCACGACCGGCGGGCCGCCGGGTCGGCGAGCAGGTCGCGCACGCGCAGCTCGAGGTCCGCGAAGTCCACCCCCGCCCTGGCCGCCTTCGCCGCCGCGAACTCCGTGCCGAACCGGTCGAGCAGATCGTCCAGGAGCAGGAGCGCCTCGCGCGCGTGGTGATCGGCGCAGGCCGCCCGGTACGCCTCCCAGGCGGCGCGATACGCGGCGCACGCCGGATGGTCGAGTGCCTTCGCGCCGGCGACGAGCTTGGCGGGGTCGAGCGCGCCCGGCCACGGGACCTGACCGGCGGCGACGAGCACGGCCGTGCCGCCGCC
>JBOGYU010000703.1:0-2197 GCA_050696935.1 Solirubrobacteraceae bacterium
GTCTGCGGCGGGTCGGCCGGCGGCGGCGGGGGAGGCGGCGGAGGCGGCGGAGGCGGCGGAGGCGGCGGAGGCGCGGAATCGCCCGAGCCGCCGTCGTCCTGCGGCGCGTCGGGCGTCGGCGTGGGCGTCGGCTCCTCGGTCTCCTCCTCGCACCGCTCCTTGTCGTGGTCCTTGATCGCGGCGCGCACGGCCTCCCGGAAGTCCGGGAAGTCGCGGTCGAAGTCCTCCTCGATCGACCGGAGCGTCTGCCGCAACGCCTTGCGCTCGTGGTCGCAGGCGTCGATCCGGCCGTCGCGCCGGAAGTCCCGGTACACGCGCCGGACGGTCTTCTTCTTGCGCAGGCGCTCGCGCTCCTCGGCCTCCTCCTGCTCCTCCGGCGTCGGCGTCGGGGTGGGAGTGGGCGTCGCCGTGGGAGTCGGAGTCGGCGACGGCGTCGCCTCCTGGGCCCACCCCGACGCGGGCAGCGCCAGGAGCAGCACGACGGCGGCGAGCAGCGCACGCATGACGGGAGAGGGTAGCTGGCATCATGCCGTGCCCATGAAGCTCCTCGTGACCGGCGGGGCCGGCTACATCGGCTCGATCGTGGCCCAGCAGCTGCTCGAGCACGGGCACGACGTAACCGTCCTGGACGACCTCTCCCGCGGCCATCGCGCCGCCGTCCCGCCCGGAGCCACCCTGATCGAGGCCAGCCTGCTCGACGAGCGCGCCACCCACAACGCGCTCCAGCCGGGGTTCGACGGCGTGCTGCACTTCGCCGCCCTCGCGCTCGTCGCCGAGTCGGTCGAGCACCCGGAGCGCTACCACCGCGGCAATGTCGTCGGCGCACTGAACCTGCTCGACGCGATGCGCGCCGCCCACGTCAACCGGCTCGTGTTCTCCTCCACGTGCGCCGTGTACGGGGAGCCGGACGCGGTCCCCATGCGCGAGGACCTCCCCGCCAGCCCGGTCAACGCCTACGGCAACTCCAAGCTCGCCGTCGACCGCATGCTCGCCGACGAGTGCCGCGCGCACGGGCTCGGCGGCGCCTCGCTCAGGTACTTCAACGTCGCGGGCGCGAGCGGCTCGCTGGGAGAGGACCACGAGCCGGAGACCCACCTGGTCCCGCTCGTCCTGCGCGCCGCCGCCGGGATCGCCGACCACGTGAAGGTGTTCGGGACCGACTACCCGACGCGCGACGGCACCGCGGTGCGCGACTACATCCACGTGGAGGACCTCGCCCGCGCGCACGTCCTCGCGCTGGAGGGGATCGAGCCCGGCCGGCACCGGATCTACAACCTCGGCACCGGGGACGGCTACACGGTCCGCGAGGTGATCGAGACCGCCCGCCGGGTCACCCGGCAACCGATCCCCGCGCGCGACGAGGGCCGCCGCCCCGGCGACCCGGCGGCGCTCGTGGCCGCCGCCGACCGGATCCGCGAGGAGCTCGGGTGGGAGCCGCGCAAGGGGCTGGAGGAGATGATCGCCGACGCGTGGGCCTGGCACCGGGCCCACCCGGACGGCTACTGAGACAGTGCCGCCAGCGCGTCGGCCAGCACCGCCGCGGGCTCCTGCGCCGCGTCGATCACCGCGATCCGCTCGGGCTCGGCGGCGGCCAGCGCGTCGTAGGCCGCGGCGATCGCCCCCCAGAACTCCATCGCCTCGCGCTCGAGCCGGTCGGCCGGCCGGCCGGCGATCCGCGCCAGCCCCGCCGCCGGGTCGATCCGCAGCAGCAGCGTCCGGTCGGGCCGCAGCCCGCCGGTGGCGAACGCGTTCAGCGCCTGCACCTCCTCCACGCCGAGCCCGCGCGCCGCGCCCTGATAGGCGAGCGAGGAGTCCACGAAGCGGTCGAGCAGGACCCACTCCCCGCGCGCGAGCAGCGGGCGCAGCTCCTCGGCGACGAGCTGGGCGCGCGCCGCGGCGTACAGGAGCGCCTCCGCGCGCGGGTCGATCGCCAGCGCCGGGTCCTTGACCAGCTCCCGGATCCGCTCAGAGAGCTCCACGCCGCCCGGCTCGCGCAGCACGAGCACGGGGCGCCCGCGCTCCTCCAGCGCGGCCGAGAGCCCGGCGACGAGCGTCGTCTTGCCCGCGCCGTCGAGCCCCTCCACGGTGATGAGCACGCCTAGGATTCAAGCGGATGCCCCTCGAGCAGCACCCCCACGCCGCCGCGGTGCTCGGCGCGGCCCTGAAGCGGCGCCCCGCCCACGCCTACCTCCTGCAC
>JBOGYU010000704.1:0-2196 GCA_050696935.1 Solirubrobacteraceae bacterium
GCTCCGCCCCAGCGGCTCGCCCTCGACCGCCTCGCGCAGCCCGAGCGCGCCGACCAGGCGCGCGGCGTCGAACGCCCACACGCCCACGCCGGTCTCGAGCACGGCGACGGTGAGCGCGTCGTCGACCAGGTTCTGCGGCCGCAGCCCGCCCCGCTGCATCCGCCGCAGCGCCACCGCCTCGACCGGCGTCTGCACGACGTCCGGGTCCAGGCCGATGTGGTGAAAGAACACCCGGTAGGCGTGCGGCACCTCCTGGCGGCGGAGCGCGATCGCCTGCGCCCCCCGCATCCGGTCGGCCATCGCCCGCAGCCGCTCCTTGAGCTCGGGCGGGGTCGGCCCCGGCACCGCCTCCACGTCGGTCCACGCCAGCCGCAGCCCCGGGTGCTCGTCCGCCAGCGAGGGTGAGATGAGGCCGGGCCGCACGACCGGGTCGTCGCCGACGTATCTCATTGGGGCGCCTCGACGAGCGGAGGGTGGTGGTCCACGACGGGTCGGGTCATCGAAGTTCCTCCACGCGGGCGGCGAGGGCCTCCTCGCCGAGCTCGCCGAACGCGGTGCCGGTGACCTCGCCGCCGCGGGTCGCGAACGTGATCGTCGGGCAGATCGCGACGGCGTAGGCGTTGGCGACGGCGCCGTCGCGGTCGTGGCCGACCGGCAGCTCCCAGCCGCGCTCGCGCACCCGCCGCCGGAGGTCGTCGCGGTCGCCGCGGATCGCCACCGCCGCGAACCGGACGTCGGGGAACCGCTCCCGCACGCGGTCGACCACGTCGACCTGGTCGTCGCACCGCTCGGAGGGCTCAGCGAAGAACGCGAGCACCACCGGGCCCTGCTCGACGAGCTCGCACACGTTCAGCACCCGCGGCCCGCGGACGTCGCACGCCTCGTCGGACACGTTCGCGTCCCCCTCGAGGTCCGACAGCGCGAGCGGGACGGCGAACGGGGGCAGCTCCTCCCCCGCGGGCACGCCGCGAGAGCCCGGCCCCTCCGTGCGCAGGGTGTTCAAGGAGATGTAGGCGATCGCCGCGAGCGCCAGCACGCCGACGAGCAGCCCCGGGCGCCTCATGCAGCGACGGCCGCCGGCTCCGGGGCGCGCCGCTCGGCCGCCCGCCGCTCGGCGAGCACGAGCACGGCGGGGAGGACGGCGAGGACGCCGAGCAGGGAGACCGTGAGGTCGACGACCGTGACGAGCCCGAAGTCGCGCAGCATCCGCACGTCGGACAGGGCGAGGACCGCGAAGCCCGCGATCGCCGTCGCGCCGGACGCGAGCACCGCCGCGCCGGTGGAGCGGTACGTGCGCTGCAGCGCGTCCGCCGGCGCGTGGCCCGCCTCGCGCTCCTGCCGGAACCGCGCCGCGAGCAGCACCGCGAACTCGGTCGAGATGGCGATGACGAGGGCGCCGAGGGTCGCCGACAGCGGGTTCAGCGGCACGCCGAGGAGCCACAGGACGAGCGCCGACCAGCCGGTCGCCAAGGCGATCGGGACGACGGGCACCCAGGCCCGCGACCACGACTCCCTCCATGAAAGGGGGGTGCGGCGGTGGACGACGAGCAGCACGAGCAGGACGGCGAGGAGACCGGCCGCCAGCGTCGCCAGCCGGCGCAGCGGGTCCGACAACGTGGCGTTGGCCTCCGCCGCAAGGACCGGCAGGCCGGCCAGCTCGGCGGTGACGCCGTCCGGCGGGTCGAGCCGCTCGCGCATGTCCTCGATGATCTCCTGCTGGCGCTCCAGCGACGTCAGGCGGATGCCGAAGGCCAGGTTGGCCGTGCGCCGGTCCTCCGTGATCACGGCCTGGGAGAAGTAGGGCGGCACCGCTTCCAGCAGGCCCCGGATACGCTCGCGGTCGCTCGCCGACGCCTCGGTCCGGAACAGATCAGGGAGCGACAGCGCCGGGCACAGCTCGGCCCGCCCGCACCCCCGCTCGGCCGAGTACCCGTAGCGCCGCAGCAGCCCCGACTGGTAGTCGCGCATCCACCGGACCACCGCGGGCTCGGTCAGGTCGTCGCCCTCCACGACCACGTCGATCTCCCCCGCCACTCCGGTCGCCTCCTGCAATGCCTGCAGGTCCTGGACCGCCTCGAGGTCCTGCGGCACGAGCCGCTCCAGGTCGGAGACGACCTCCGTCCGCGAGTCGACCGCCCAGCCCACGGCCGCCGCCGCCAGCCCGACCGCCAGCACGCGCCCCGGCCGCCGCAGCGC
>JBOGYU010000705.1:0-2193 GCA_050696935.1 Solirubrobacteraceae bacterium
GGCGGTCGCCGCGCACTGCCGGGGCGTCCTCACCCGGAACCCGGACCCGATCGTGGTCGCCGCGGAGCACTACGCCGGCACCGACCAGGTGCTGGCTGCCGCGTGGGCGTGGGAGGACGCCGCGGTGCCGCTTGCCGAGCGCGGCCGGCTCGACGAGGCCCGAGCGTCGCTGCGGCGCGCGCTGAAGGTGTACACCCGCATCGGCGCCGCCGGGGACGTCCGCCGCGCGGAGACGCGGATGCGGCCGCACGGCATCCGGCGAGCCGGGGCGGTGCCGGTGCCACGAGACGGCCGAACCGGTGGACCGGTCCGGTTGTCCGGGTGACACGGTCCCATGTCGACAGTCGGGGGCTCGGACGCCGCGCGTGAGCTCAGGGTCGAGGTGCTCGGCCCGCTGCGCGCGTGGTGCGGCACGCGGGAGATCTCCCTGGGCCCGCCGCGCCAGTGCGCGGTGTTCGCACGGCTGGTGCTGAGCGCCGGCCGGCCGGTCAGCCGGGACGAGCTGATCAAGGCCGTGTGGGGCGACTTCCCGCCGGCCAGTGCCGAGGGCAACCTGCACACGTACGTGTCGCGACTGCGTCGGGCACTGGATCCCGCACGGTCGCACCGCGGTTCGACGAGCCTGCTCGTCTCGGACGCCACGGGCTACGCGATCCGGCCGTCCCGTTTGGACCTGGCGGTATTCGAGCAGGCGTGCGCCGAGGCGGGACGGGTCGCCGAGGAGGACCTGGTGTCGGTCCTGCGGTCGCTGGACGCCGCGCTCGCGCTGTGGCACGGGGAGGCGCTGTCCGGGGTGCCGGGGCCGTTCGCCGAGCTGGAACGCGAACGGCTGGCACAGCTGCGGCTGGCGGCGGTCGAACGGCGTGCGGCGGCGGCACTGGCGCTCGGCGGGCACCACGAGCTGTGTGCCGAGCTGGCGGGGCTGGTCGGAGAGAACCCCGTTCGCGAGTCCCTGCGCGAGCTGCTGATGCTGGCCCTGTACCGCAGCGGGCGGCACACCGAGGCGCTCGAGGTGTTCCGCGAGGGGCGCCGCGAGCTGGTCCGCGAGCTCGGCATCGAGCCGGGCGAGGGGCTGCGCCGCCTCCACGAGCAGGTGCTGGCGTTCGACCCGGCGCTGGACCCGCCGGCGGTAGTCGCCCGGCGCGCCGAGGAGGCCGGTCCGGACGCGGCGGGCTCGTTCGTCGGGCGGGTGGCGGAGGTCGAGCGGTTGCGCGGACTGGTCGCGGGCCTGGCGGACGGGCGCGGCGGGACGCTCTGGATTCAGGGGGAACCGGGCGTCGGCAAGACCGAGCTGCTGGCGGTGTCGTCGGCCGCGGCGGACGACCACGGCTGCCAGGTCGCCTCGGCGACCTGCTCGGCGGGCGGGGTCGCCCTCGCCGCACTCACCGCCGCGCTGGGGGCCGGCGCCGACCCGGCGACGCCCGGCCGGGCCGTCGCAGATCGTCTTGTGTCGCATGTGGATGAACGCTGTGCCGCGAGCCCGCTGGTCCTCGTCGTCGACGACGCGCAGTGGCTCGACGCGGCAGGCCTGGACGTCCTGCGCAGACTGACCGCGCTGACCCGGCAGCTGCCGCTGCTGCTCGTCGTGGCGACCCGCCCGCTGTCCTGCGACGTCGCGCTGACCCGGCTGCGGGACCGCATGGACGTCGGTGGCGGCGCACTGCTGCGACTGCGGCCGCTGCCGGAGGCGTACGCGGTCGAGCTCGCCGCCCGCATCGTCGGCGCCCAGCCAGGTCCGCGGCTGACCGCGCTCGTCGCGCGGGCCGCCGGAAGTCCCTGGTACATCAAGGAGATTCTGCGGGTGCTGACCGACGAGGGGAGGATCGTGCGGCACGTGGGTGTCGCGGAGCTCCCCGGCCACGCGGAGGTCTTGACGCCTGAGCCGCTCTTGGCCGCGGTGGACGCCCGGCTCGGGTACCTGTCCGCGCCGACCCGGGCGATGCTCGACCGGGCGGCCCTGTTGGGCATCGAGTTCATCGTGGCCGACCTCGCCACGGTGTCCGGCATGCGACCCATCGACCTGGCCCGCTCGGTCGAGGAGGCGCTCGACGCCGGCATCCTCCTCGACGTGGGCGAGCACCTGGAGTTCCGTCAGCCCCTCGTGCACGAGGTGTGCCACGGCCGTCCCGGGCCGGCACGGGAGGCGGCGCACGTGGCGGCGGCGCGAGCGTTGGCCGACGCGGGGGTACCGGC
>JBOGYU010000706.1:0-2188 GCA_050696935.1 Solirubrobacteraceae bacterium
GCCGGCGATCGCGCCGGGCCGCGTGTCCCGGACTTCGACGCGCCGCCGCCGTCGCTGCCGATCGAGCTGACGACCGCCACGCTGGAGGGCTACCTGCGCGACCGCGAGCTGGTGGGGCCCGGCGAGCCGGTGGAGGTCGAGGAGCTCGGCGGCGGGCTGTCCAACGTCGTCCTGCGCTGGCGCAGCGACGGGCGTTGCGGCGTCGTCAAGCAGTCGCGCCCGCGGCTGCGGGTCGCCGAGGAATGGCTCTCCGACGTGCGGCGCGCGCTCAACGAGCGCGACGCGATCGCGCTGCTCGCCGGCCGCCTGGGGACGGCTTCGGTGCCCACGCTGACGTTCAGCGACGACGACGCGATGGCGTTCGGGATGCAGTGCGCGCCGCCCGGCGCCCGCCTCTGGAGGCCGGAGCTGTTGCAGGGCCGCCTGGAGCCCGAGCGGGCCGCGCAGGCGGGTCGGCTCCTGCGCGCGATCCACGACGTCACGCGCGACGACCCGCTGGCGGCCGAGCGCTTCGTCGCCCGTCCGCTGCTCTACCAGAACCGGCTGGACCCGTGGTACCGGGCGGCCGCCCGCCACCACCCGGACCTGGCGCCGGTCGTGGAGTACGCGATCGAGCGGCTCCTGGCGGTGACCCGCGTGCTGGTGCACGGCGACTACGTGCCCAAGAACATGTTCCTGCTGCCCGACGGGCTGCTGCTGCTCGACTACGAGGTCGTGCACTACGGCAACCCCGGCTACGACGTGGCCACCTTCGTCAACCACATGCTGCTCAAGGGCTTCCGCTTCCCCGAGCTGGGTGAGGCATTCGCCGGCATGGCCGAGACGTTCTGGCGGGCGTATGCCGGCGGGCTCCGCAGCCGCGAGCGCGAGCTGGTCGAGGAGGAGGCCATGCTGCAGCTCGGGGCGCTGATGCTGGCCCGCGTGGACGGCAAGTCCAAGGTCGAGTACCTGGTCGGCCACCCCGGGGCCGGCCTGGCCCGGGAGCTGGCGCGCTGGCTGCTGCGCACGCGGCCCGGAGGCCTGGCGGCCGTGCTGCGGCGCTTCCGGGAGCTGCGGCTCGCGCCGATTGCGGTGGCGTGATGTCGCAGCGCCCCACCACCCTGATCACCGGCGGCGCGGGGTTCATCGGCTCGACCCTGGCGCGCCGGCTCGCCGACGAGGGCCATCGCGTGGTGCTGGCCGACGTGCGGGAGCTCTCGGCCGAGGGCCGGTTCACGCTGGGCGAGCGCTGTGACGACATCGAGCTGGTGCGCCTGTCGGTCGACGCCTGGGCGGCGGTGATGGAGGCGCTGGCCCGGACGCGGCCCGATCACGTTGTGCATGTGGCGGCGATCACGAACCCGGTCTACCTGGAGCGCAACCCGCTGGCGGCCCTGCGGGTCAATGTCGAGGGCACCTTCAACGTGCTGGAGGCGGCGCGCCAGCACGGCGCTCGCAGCGTCGTGTTCTTCTCCTCGATCGGCGCGCTGCCGACTGTGCAGTACGAGCCGATCGACGCCGCGCACCCGACGATCCTCGCGCGCGAGGGCCCGGGCTCCGGGTTCTACGGGGCCTCCAAGCTGGCCGGCGAGGCGTTCGCGCTGAGCTATGCCGCGGCCTTCGGGCTCGACATCCGGGTGGTGCGGCCGTCGGCCGTCTACGGGCTCGGCATGAACTGGCCGATCTACATCAAGCCGATGGTCGAGGGCGCGGTGCGCGGCGAGCCGGTGCGCTTCGACTCCGGCGCGGCCTTCCCGCGCGACTACACCAACGTCGAGGACGTCGCCGGCCTCACCGCGGCGCTGCTGCGGGCGCCGGCCGACGCCGACCGGGTCTTCTACGCCGCCACCGGCGAGCCGTTGGTGACCGCCGGCGAGCTGGCGGGCATCGTCCGCGAGCTGGTTCCCGGCGCCGACATCGAGATCGCCGACCGCCTCAGCGCCGCCGACCGGCTCGAACTGCGCTACCGCGGGCGGCTGTCGATCGAGAACGCGCGTGCGCAGCTCGGCTGGGAGCCGCGCTACCGGTCCCTGGCCGGCGGCGTCCGCGACTACGTCGCGCGCTACCGCGCCTTCCTGGCCCGCCCCGCGCCCTGACGCCGGCTGCCCGTCAGCCCGAGCCCATGGCGCCGGCGCTGCGCTCCAGATCCTCGACCGAGTCGAACGCCGTGCACTCCAGGCGCACGCCGTGGACCGGCGGGCCGGGGACG
>JBOGYU010000707.1:0-2188 GCA_050696935.1 Solirubrobacteraceae bacterium
GCTCGCGAGCTGCCGCGCCGCGGCCGGCGACCGCCCGACGGCGGGAGCGATCTCGTCGAACGGCACGCCGAACATGTCGTGCAGCACGAACGCGAGTCGCTCGGCCGGGCCCAGCGTCTCGAGCACCACCAGCAGGGCCAGCCCGACCGAGTCCGACAGCAGCGCCTCGTGCTCGGGGTCGACGCCGTCCGCGCGGCTCACGATCGGCTCGGGCACGTGCGCGCCGAACGGCTCCTCGCGCCGCGACCGGCGGGAGCGCAGCATGTCCAGGCACACGCGCGCGACCACCGTCCTGAGCCATCCGCCCAGGTTGTCGATGTCGGCGGCCTCGGAGCGGCTGAGGCGCAGCCATGCCTCCTGCACGGCGTCGTCGGCCTCGCTCACCGAGCCAAGCATCCGGTAGGCGACCGCGCGCAGGTGGGTCCGGTTGGCCTCGAACCGGTCTGCCAGGTATTCGCGCTCGTCCACGGTCACATCCCTTCGTCGGCGTCCGTCATAGCAGTGACGAACCGAACCCAAGCGATGTGACGAAGGAGATCGACCGTGCCCCAATCCCCCCACCGCTGGCTGATCCTCGGCGTGATCGCGATCGCGCAGCTGATGGTCGTGCTCGACGTGACCATCGTGAACATCGCGCTCCCGTCCGCCCAGCACGACCTCGGCTTCTCCGACGACGACCGCCAGTGGGTGATCACGGCGTACGCGCTGGCCTTCGGCAGCCTGCTGCTGCTCGGCGGCCGCGTCGCCGACCTCTTCGGCCGCAAGTGGACGTTCGTGGCCGGCCTGCTCGGCTTCGCCGGCGCGTCGGCGCTCGGTGGAGCCGCGCAGAGCTTCGGCCTGCTCGTGGGCGCGCGTGCACTGCAGGGCGTGTTCGGCGCGATGCTCGCCCCGGCCGCGCTCTCGATCCTGGCCACGACGTTCACCGACCCGGCCGAGCGCGGCAAGGCGTTCGGCGTCTACGGCGCGATCGCCGGCGCGGGCGGCGCCTTCGGCCTGCTCCTCGGCGGCGCGCTGACCGAGGCGCTCGACTGGCGCTGGTGCCTGTACGTGTCGATCGCCTTCGCCGTCCCGGCGGCGATCGCCGGTGCGCGCCTGCTGCACCACGGGCGGGCGGGGACGGATTCCCGGCCGCGGCTCGACGTCCCCGGCACGCTCACGGCCTCGGCCGGCCTGTTCGCGCTCGTGTTCGGCCTGTCACGCGCGGAGAGCGACGGCTGGGGCGATCCGGCCACCGTCGCGCTCCTGGCCGGCAGCGCCGTCCTGCTGGCCGCGTTCGTCGCCATCCAGCGCCGCGTCGCGCACCCGCTGCTGCCGCTGCGCGTGATCACGGACCGCGACCGCGGCGGCTCCTTCCTGGCGATCGGGACGGCCAGCGCCGGCCTCTTCGGCCTGTTCCTGTTCCTGACGTTCTATCTCCAGGACACCAAGGGCATGACGGCGCTGGAGACCGGGCTCGCCTTCCTGCCGATGAACGTCTCGATCATGGTCACGGCGGCGATCGTGAGCACGCGCGTGCTGGCGCGCACCGGCCCGCGCCCGCTCGTCCCGGCCGGTATGGCCACCGCCGCCCTCGGCATGGTGCTCCTGACGCGCATCGGCGTCGACACGGCGTACGCCTCGCACGTGCTCCCGTCGCTGATCCTGATCGGCGTCGGCTTCGGGCTGACCGTGGCGCCGGCGTTCGCGACCGCCACCGCCGGCGTGCCGGCGCACGACAGCGGCGCCGCCTCGGGGATGGTCAACACGTCCCAGCAGGTCGGCGGCTCGATCGGGACCGCGCTGCTGAGCACGCTGGCCGCGACGGCCGCGACGACCGTCGAGGGCTACGTCACCGCCTTCTGGTGGGCGGCGGCCATCTTCGCCGCCGGCGCGCTGGTCTGCGCGGCCCTCCTGCGCCCCGGCGTGCGCCCCGGCCTGGCGCACGGCGCTCCGGAGCCGGCGCCCGCGCGCCCGTAGCACTCGGTCGCGGGTAGGAGACGGCCAGCCGGGTCTCCTACCCGCGGAGGAGGCAGGGTCGTCACCGGTGGCGACGACGGACCCGCCGGGCGGCGCTACGGTGCCGCGCATGGCACGCGGCCGGGACATCGACCTGCTGCCGGCGATCGCGCTGACGGTGGCCGGTGAGCTCGAGCTGCTGCTCGGCACATGGGACGAGGGCAGCCGGCCGGTGAGCGCCGCAGCCGTGGCG
>JBOGYU010000708.1:0-2187 GCA_050696935.1 Solirubrobacteraceae bacterium
ACATCGTGCACCGGCCACTGCACGGTGCGGGAGAACCCCGCCGGCCGCGACGAGCGTGCGGCGGTGGCGCCCACCGACGTGACGTTCGCGGAGGTCGTGCGGGCGGCCGGCCACCGGACGGCGTGCTTCGGCAAGTGGGGCTTCGGCCCGGAGGCGGCCGGCCAGCCGAGCCACCCCAACGAGCGCGGGTTCGACGAGTTCTTCGGCTACATCACCCACATCCACGCGCACGACTACTACCCGAGCTACCTGTGGGACCGGGTGGAGTACCCCGAGAACGTCGGCGCCAAGGTCACGTACGCGCCGGAGCTGTTCATGGCGCGCTCGCTGGAGTTCATCGAGCGCAACCGCGAGCAGCCGTTCCTGCTGTTCTTCAGCCCGATGCTCCCGCACGCGCCGGGCGACGTGCCGGACTACGGGCAGTACGCGAGCGAGTCGTGGCCGAACGCCATGAAGGCGCACGCGGCGCAGGTCACGGTGCTCGACGACCAGGTCGGCCGCCTCGTCGCCAAGCTGACCGAGACGGGCGTCGTGGAGGACACGCTGGTCGTCTTCGTCGGCGACAACGGGCCGTACGAGGAGGGCGGGGGCTACGACCCGCGCTTCTTCGACGCCAGCGGCCCCCTGCGCGGCGTCAAGCGCAACGTCTACGAGGGCGGGATCCGCGTGCCGGCGATCGCGTGGTCGCCGGGGCTCGTGGGCGGAGCCATGCCCGAGGTCGCCGGCCGCGCGTGGACGGTGTGGGACCTGTATCCGACCTTCGCCGATCCTGGCGCGGGCGCCCGTGCCGGAGGACCTCGACGGCACGTCGCTGGCCGCTGCGCTGACGGCCGGGGAGGCGGCGGCGCGCTCGGAGTCCGCCGGGCTGTACTGATACCGGCGCGACCGCGGCAGCCAGGCGATCGCCAACGCGACCGACGGCGGGCGCGCGCTGGACGTGTGCGAGGTCGTGCGGGCCGGCGACTGGAAGGCGCTGCGCTTCGCGCCCGGCGGCTATCCGCTGCAGGCGACGGCCACGTCCCCCCGCGGCACCCCGGCGACGCGCTGACCGTCCAGGCCAACCTCGTCCCGGCCCCGCCTTCCGGCGACGCGTACGTCTCCGACATGGTGTGGATCCGGGCCGAGAACGGCTTCGGCCCGCTCGAGCTCGACCGCTCCAACGGCACGAACGCCGCCGGCGACGGGGAGCCGATCAGCCTCGCGGGCCGGCGCTACGAGAAGGGGCTCGGCACGCACGCCGAGTCCAAGCTCGCCTACTACGTGGGCGGCGGTTTCGCGCGCTTCGCCGCCGACGTCGGGATCGACGACTTCCCGAGCAGCGGCGGCAGCGTGCAGTTCTACGTCTTCGGCGACGGCGAGCAGCTCGACACGACCGGCATCCTGACCCGGGCGACCGGGCCGCGGTGGGCGGACGCACGCGTGCTGCGAGTGTGACGCGTAACGGTGCGGCGGGTCCGGCGAGCGGCTGGCGGGTCCGGACGGCACCGTCCTGCCCTGAGGGGACACTGTCCCCCTAGGGCAGGATCGTTGGCACCGCGGCCGCCCGGACTCGCCTCCCTTACAAGCGGAAGTTCGTCCCGCCGACCCTCACACGCGGCCGCGCGGAAGCGGGCGGGCGAGGTTCGCGGACCGCTCGGCCTCGCCGCCGGACAGCACGGCGCGGACGTCGCCGGCGATCCGCTGGAGCACGCGCTGCTGGGCCTCCGGCGTGAACGCGGCGACGTGGGGCGTGAGGACCACCTGCTCGACCTCCGCGAGCCGGTCGGGCTGCGGGGGCGGCTCCTGCTCGCGCACGTCCAGCCCGGCGCCGGCGATCTGCCCGGTCGTGAGCGCGTGCGCCAGCGCCGCCTCGTCCACGATGCCGCCCCGCGCGGTGTTGACCAGGATCGCCTCGGGCCGCATCGCGGCCAGCTCGCGCGCGCCGATCAGCCCGCGCGCTGCGTCGACCAGGGGGACGTGCACGGAGACCACCAGCGCCTCGGCGAGCAGCCGCTCGAGCGGCACCAGCTCCGCGCCCTCGGCCGCCGCGTCCGCCGCGTGCACGGCCGGGTCGGCGGTCAGCACGGTCATCCCGATCCCGCGCGCCAGCGCCGCGACCCGCCGGCCGATGCGGCCGAAGCCCACGACGCCCCAGACGCCGCCCATCAGCTCGCGGCCGAGGCCGCGGTCCCACGCGCCGCGCCGCAC
>JBOGYU010000709.1:0-2182 GCA_050696935.1 Solirubrobacteraceae bacterium
CCGCGGGCGTCGGCGCCGCGGCCGAGCGGGCCGAGTACGGCGTGTCCCGCCGCCTGTAGGGCGGCGGCGAGCGCGGTGCCCAAGCGGCCCGCGCCGACGATGGCTATCGAGTCCAGTTCCCTCACGGAGATACCGGCTTCAGCGTTCTCCTCGGAGGATAGTCCGCCGTCCCGGCGACTACAGTCAGGTCCCGTGAGCACCGCAGCGGAGCGGCGCGAGGAGCTCAAGGCCGTGTGGCGGCAGGCGCAGTCCTGCACCAAGTGCCCCCAGCTCGCCTCCACGCGCAACACCGTCGTGTTCGGATCCGGCAACGCGGACGCCGACCTCATGTTCGTCGGCGAGGCGCCGGGCCGCAGCGAGGACGAGCAGGGCCTGCCGTTCGTCGGCCAGGCCGGCCGCCTCCTCGACACCCTGCTCGGCGAGATCGGCCTCCAGCGAACGGACGTGTTCATCTGCAACACCTTAAAGTGCAGGCCGCCCGGGAACCGGGACCCGCTGCCGCAGGAGATCGACGCCTGCCAGGACTACCTGTTCCGGCAGCTCGAGCTGATCCGGCCGCGGGTGGTGTGCACGCTCGGGAACTTCTCCACGAAGCTGCTTCGCGCCGACCCGACCGGGATCACGCGCCTGCACGGGCGTGAGGAGGTGCGGCGGATCGGGCCGCGGAACGTGCGGCTGTATCCGATCTACCACCCGGCGGCGGCGCTGTACACGCCGAAGATGCTGGACACGCTGCGGGAGGACTTCGGCCGCCTGCCCGCGCTGCTGGCGCTCGACCCGCCGCCGCAGCCCGAGCCCGAGCGGGAGCCCGAGCTCGTCGCCCCCGAGCCCGAGGTCGTCGCCCCCGAGTCTTCTGCCTCGCTTCGCTCGTCACCGGCGGCGGCTTCGCCTTCGCCTCGCGTCGAAGAACCGGAGCCGGCTCAGCTCGGGCTCTTCTGAGCCGCCCGCTCGTCGGCGGTGATCGCGTACCGCTCGTGGTCGCGCCACTGGCCACCGATCAGCAGGTAGCGCGGCGAGAAGCCCTCCAGGCGGAACCCCGCCCCGCGCGCGAGCGCGATCGAGGGCTGGTTGCCGGGCTGGATGTTCGCCTCCAGCCGGTGCAGGGCGAGCGGCCCGAACGCGTGGTCGAGCACCTGCTCCATCGCCTCGCGCATGAGCCCCCGCCCGGCGTGGCGCTCGTTGGCGTAGTAGCCGAGGTAGGCGGACTGGAAGGCGCCGCGCACGATCTGCGAGATGGTGAACACGCCGGCGATCGCCGCGGCGTCGTCCACCAGGCATGCGAGCAGGCACACGAAGTCGTCCCGGCGCGAGCGGGCGAACAGGTCGTCGAACTGGTCCGGGCGCTCCGGCGGGTAGGTCCACGGCCGGTGCAGGTCGCGGCTGTCGCGGGCGAGCGACAGGAACGCCTCGCGGTCTCCGCGCTCGAGCACCCGGAGTCGCACGCGCGCCCAGGCGGGCGGCAGATCAGGCTCGAGGTCGGCCGGCCGCACGCCCGGGACGGCCAGGGCACCCAGCGGGCGGCGGCGCAGGACGGGACGTCTCACGACTCCAATCAAAGCGCACGGCTATCGTGGCCGCGACTGACCGGTCTCGTAGCCATCAACGCTCGCGCGGCCGCCAGGCCCGAGCTCGGCGGCGTCGAGCGATGGGCGCGCGAGCTCGCGACCCGGCTGCCCGCCCTCCGGCCGGGCGCCTACACCGTGCTGCGGCCGCCGCGCGCGCTGGTCCATCGCGCCGGCCATGCGTGGGAGCAGCTCGTGCTGCCGGCGCACGCCGCGCGGCTGCGCGCCCGCGCCCTGCTCTGCCCGGCCAACCTCGCGCCCGTCGCCTTCCCGCGCTCGATCGTCGTCGTGCACGACGCCGCGGCGCTGCGTCATCCGGGCTGGTACTCGCGCGCCTACGCCGCGTGGCAGCGGCTCGTGCTGCCGGCCGTGGCCCGCCGCGCGCACCGGCTGATCACCGTGTCGGAGTTCTCGCGCGCCGAGCTGGCGGAGCTGCTGGGGGTCGACGCCGCGGTCATCCCCGGGGGAGTGGACGAGCGCTTCACCCCGCACGCCGACCCGACGCCCGCCCGCCGGCGGCTCGCGCTCGAGGAGCGCCCGTACGTGCTGTGCGTCGCCTCCCAGACGGCGCGCAAGAACCTCGCCGCGCTGGTGCCCGCCGCGCGGGCGCTGGCCGCCGC
>JBOGYU010000710.1:0-2169 GCA_050696935.1 Solirubrobacteraceae bacterium
CGCCGGCGGCCGGCGCGCGATCTGCCAGACCCGCGGCGCGAAGAGCGCGGCGGGGAAGTCGAACGCCTCGCCCTGCACGTCCTGGTGCAGCGAGATCGTCACCGCCCCGGTCTCGGCGGGGTCGAGCAGCACGCGCATCGCCTCCGGCAGGGCGGTGAGCAGCTGCTCGGGGCGGGAGATGCGGTCGAAGTAGCGGCTGACGGGCCGGAAGCAGTCGTTGACGCTCGCGTCGGCGCTGACCGGGTGCTCGAGCTGCTGGAGCACCGGTCCCTGACGGCGGTTGGCGAAGGTGTCGGACGGGAGCAGCAGGACCGGGAGCCGGTTGGTCGTGGCCGTCGCCGCTCCGGTGAGCATGTTCGTCGAGCCCGGACCGATCGACGCGCTGCACGCGAGCGTCGCCGCCCGGCGGGTCGCCTTCGCGTAGCCGATCGCGGCGTGGACCATCGACTGCTCGTTCTTCGGCTGCAGGTACGGGAGCGCGGCGCCGTACTCCGCGAGCGCCTGGCCGACGCCCGCCACGTTCCCATGGCCGAAGATGCCGAACATCGCGGGGATCGCCCGCCGCCGCTCGCCGTCGCGCTCGCTGTATTGCGCCTGGAGGAAGCGAACGAGCGCCTGTGCCGCGGTGAGGCGAACCGTGCTCACGGGACTCTCGCGTTCCTCGGCGCCAGCACGGTCGACTCCAGGTAGCGCCGGCTCGCGACGACGTCGGGCAGCACCGGCCCGGGCTCGCGCGCGTCGCGGTCCTGCTCCACCGTCGCCCAGCCGTCGAAGCCGCTCCGCTCGAGCTCGCGCCCGAGTGCCGGGAAGCGGACCGCGCCGAGGCCCACCGGGCAGAACACGCCGGCCGTGACGGCCTGCCAGAAGCCGAGCTCGCCGCGGACCGCCCGCATGTGCACGTCTGGATCGAGGTCCTTGAGATGCAGATAGGGGATCCGGCGCGCGTAGCGCCCGTACAGGTCGACCGGGTCGATGCCCGCATAGGCGCAGTGACCGGTGTCAAGGCACAGCTCCACCGCCTCGGGCGGCAGCGCCGCGAGCAGGCCTTCAATCTCGTCCTCGAACTCGACGAAGCTCCCGGCGTGCGGATGGATCACCGGTCGCAGGCCGAACTCCCCGGCCACGGCGGCGATCGCCCGGATGCCGTCCACGAGCGCGCGCCAATCCTGCGGGTCGAGCCGCCGGGCGGCGTCGGAGCGGCCCGCCGTCGCCGCTCGCTCCGCAGTCACGCGGTCGATCACGACGAGGAACCGACCTCCGGCCGCGGCGATCGCCGAGCAGGTGCGGCGCGTGGCGGCCAGGATCCCAGTCAGGCGCCGGCGCTCGTGGAGCGGGACGAACACGAACGAGCCGATCGCCTCGAGCTCCCGCCGCCCCAGCTCCGCTCGCAGGATCTGCGGGTCCTCCGGCAGGTAGCCGACCGGACCGAGCTCGATGTAGCGGAACCCCGAGCGGCCGATGTCGTCGAGCACCTGCCGCCATGGCGGGTTCGACGGCGCGCCGGCGAAGTCGACGCCCCACGACACCGGGCCGGTGGCGAGCCGGACCCTCATTGGGCCGTCCAGCCGCCGTCGACGAGCAGGCTTGCCCCGGTGACCAGCCGCGCCGCCGGCGAGGCCAGGTAGACGACCGCGGCCGCGACGTCCTCGGGAAGGCCGATGCGCCCGAGCGGGATCCGCCGCTCGACGTCCGCACGGAAGGCGCGGTCGGCGAGGAACGGCGCGGTCATCGGGGTCTCGACGAACGTCGGCGCCACGGCGTTCACGCGGATGCCGTGCGGTGCGAGCTCGACCGCCATCGCCTTCGTGAGCCCCTCGACCGCGTGCTTGGTGGCGCAGTACGCCGTCCGGTCGGCCGCGCCCACGTGCCCCATCTGCGACGAGACCGTCACGATCGCGCCGCCGGTGCCCGCCTCGACCATCCGCCGCGCCGCTGCCTGCGCCGCCAGGAACGTCCCGCGGACGTTCACCGCCAGCAGCGCGTCGAGGTGCTCGGGCGAGACGTCTAGGAACGGCTCCGGGACGTTCGCGCCCGCGCTGGTGACGAGGACGTCGACCGGGCCGGCGCCGCCGATCAGCTCGGCGATCGCGCCGGCGTCGGTGACGTCGCAGCGGATCGCACGGGCGCGGCCGCCCGCGGCCTCGATCTCGGAGACCACCCTCGTGAGGT
>JBOGYU010000711.1:0-2169 GCA_050696935.1 Solirubrobacteraceae bacterium
GCGCGCCGCAGCCCGCCGCCGCCTGGGCCGAGGCGATCGCGGCCGCCGCCGACGCGCTCACCGAGTCCGACGCGTGGCAGCGCGAGGAGCTCCAGCGCGTCCTGGACGAGGTCGTCGCCGGCGGGACGACGACGCTCGCGCTCCCTGAGGTCCGCGACCTGCTGGCCGAGCGCCTCCAGGGCCGGCCCACGCGCGCGAACTTCCGCACCGGCCACCTGACGGTCTGCACGCTCGTGCCGATGCGCTCGGTCCCGCACCGGGTCGTCTGCCTGCTCGGGCTCGACGACGGGGTGTTCCCGCGCAAGGCGCCCCGCGACGGGGACGACCTGATGCTCGACG
The DNA here is from genome assembly GCA_050696935.1 of Solirubrobacteraceae bacterium. Lineage (GTDB taxonomy): Bacteria > Actinomycetota > Thermoleophilia > Solirubrobacterales > Solirubrobacteraceae > DASSUW01. Next base: position 340 of record JBOGYU010000711.1, read on the forward strand.
ACCCGCACGTCGGCGACCGGGACGCGCGGACCGAGGACCGCCAGCTGCTCCTGGACGCGCTGCTGGCCGCGACCGACCGGCTGATCGTCACCTACACCAGCAACGACGAGCGCACGAACGTGCCGCGGCCGCCCGCCGTGCCGGTCGGGGAGCTGCTCGACGTCGTCGACCGGACCGTGCGCGACGCCGACGTGGTCGTGCGCCATCCGCTGCAGCCGTTCGACCCGCGCAACTTCGCCGCCGAGCGGCCGTGGAGCTTCGACCGCGTCGCGCTGGACGGCGCGCGGGCGATGACCGCCCCGCGCGCCGGGCCCGAGCCGTTCCTCGCCGGCCGGCTGCCCGCCCCGGATGCGGCGCTCGTCGAGCTCGACTACCTGGTGCGCTTCGCCGAGCACCCCGTGCGGGCGTTCCTGCGGCAGCGGCTCGGCATCGGCGTCGGCGACTTCTCGGAGGAGATCGAGGACGCGCTGCCGGTGGAGCTGGACGGCCTGGAGCTGTGGGGCGTCGGCCGGCGGCTGCTCGAGGGGCGGCTGGCCGGGGCCGCCATGGAGGCGTGCGTGGCCGCCGAGCTCGCCCGCGGCACGCTCCCGCCCGGCGAGCTCGCCGGGCCGGTGATCGACCGCGTGCGGCCGATCGTCGAGGAGATCGCCGCGCACGCCCACACCGACGCCGAGCCGCGCTCGGTGGACGTCAGGGTCACGCTCGGCGAGGGCCGCTCCCTCACCGGCACCGTGCCCGGCGTCTGCGGGAACGTGCTGCGGACGGTCACCTACTCGCGCGTGAACGCCCGCCACCGGCTGGCCGCGTGGGTGCGGCTGCTGGCGCTGAGCGTCGCCGATCCGGAGCGCCGGTTCGAGGCGGTGACGGTGGGCCGCTCCGGGGAGGACGGCGTGACGATCGCGCGGATCCCCGCCTGCGAGGACGCCGCCCGCCACCTCGCCACCCTGCTCGACCTCTACGACCGCGGCATGCGCGAGCCGCTCCCGATCGCCTGCATGGCCTCGGCGGCGTACGCGCACGAGGGGGAGGCGGCAGCGCGCGCGGCCTGGCAGTCGTCGTGGAGCTACGACAAGGAGGACCGCGAGCCCGAGCACCAGCTCGTGTACGGCGGCGTGCGGCCGTTCGCCGACCTGCTCGCGGAGCGCCCGCGCGCGGACGAGGGCTGGGACGCGACGGAGCCGTCGCGCTTCGGCCAGTACGCCCGCCGGCTGTGGGACGGCCTGCTGGCATGCGAGCAGGTGAGCGAGGAGTGAGCGCGCCGTTCGACGTCAGCGGCCCGCTCCCGACCGGCGTCACGGTGCTGGAGGCGAGCGCCGGCACCGGCAAGACGTTCACCATCGCCGCGCTGGCCGCGCGCTACGTCGCCGAGGGCCGGCCGCTCGACCAGCTCCTGCTCGTCACGTTCACCCGCATGGCCACGGGCGAGCTGCGGGACCGCGTCCGCGAGCGGCTGGTCACGGCCGAGCGGGGGCTCGAGCGCGCGCTGGCCGGAGCGCCGCCGGACGACGAGGTCGTGCGGCTGCTCACGCAGGCCGACGTCGAGGCGCGGCGGGCGCGGCTCGCGCGGGCGCTGGCCGACTTCGACGCGGCGACGATCGCCACCACCCACGGGTTCTGCCAGGAGGTGCTCGGCGGGCTGGGCGTGGCCGGCGACGTGGAGCCCGGCGTCACCTTCGTCGAGGACATCGGCGACCTGGTCGAGGAGGTCGTCGACGACCTCTACGTGCGCCGCTTCCACCGCCGCGGCATGCCGCAGTTCCCGCGCGCGGAGGCGATGCGGATCGCGCGCGCGGCGGTGGCGAACCCCGCCGCGCGGATCGAGCCCGAGGC
>JBOGYU010000712.1:0-2161 GCA_050696935.1 Solirubrobacteraceae bacterium
GGCGTGCCCGCCGAGGCGGCGCTGCACGTCGGCGACTCGCCGCGCGAGGACGTCGAGGGCGCGCTGGCGGCCGGCATGCGGGCGGTGCTCCTGGTGCGCGACCGGTCGAGCGTGCCGGGCGGGCGGGCCGACATCATCGGCTCGCTCGCCGAGCTGCCGGCGCTCTGTGCGTACCCTTCGAGCCCCGCATGACGAGCGTGCCGCCTCCCTTCCAGCACCCCGGCCCGCCGCCGTCGCGGCCGGAGCTGCCGGACGGGGCGCCGCCGCCCCCGGAGCCACGGCCCGCCGGCCTCCCGGCGCTCGGCGTCCCGGCGTGGACGCCGTTCGTGGCGCTCCTCGCCACCTTCGTGGCGGTCGTCTTCGTGGGACTGGTCGCCGGCGTGTTCATCGGCGTCGGGGGCGGGGACATCGAGGCGGACGAGACGACCACGGGCCTCACGCTCGGCCTGACCGCCGTGCAGTTCGCGATCCTCGTCGTCGCCGCGTGGTACACGGCCGGGCTGTTCTCCGGGCGCCCGGTCCCGGCGTCGTTCGGGCTGCGCACGACGGCCCCGCTGCCGGCGCTCGGCTGGACGTTGCTCGTCTACGTGGCGTTCTGGATCGTCACCGCGGCCGTGCTGCTGATCCTCGGCGAGCCGGAGGAGCAGCAGCTCGTCCAGGACATCCAGGACGAGGACTCGTTCGCGCTTCTGGCCGTGTACGCGGGGCTGAGCTGCCTGATCGCGCCGGTGTGCGAGGAGCTGTTCTTCCGCGGGTTCATGTTCCGCGCGCTCGCCGAGCGCATCCACGTCGTGTGGGCGGCAATCGTCACGGGCGGCGTGTTCGGCCTCAGCCACGCGGCCGGCTCCCCTGCGACGTCGCTGCTCGTGCTCACCTTCTTCGGCATCGCCCTCTGCCTGCTGCTCTGGCGCACGGGATCGCTGCTTCCGTGCATCATGCTGCATGCGTTCAACAACTCCGTATCGTTCGGCCTCGCGAAGGAGCTGCCCTGGTGGGGAGTCTTGCTGCTGATCGTCGGGAGCGTCGGGATGACGCTCCTCGTGTCCCTGCTCGTCATGCGGCTCGGTCGCCGCGAGCCCTTGCCGGCGTAGTCCTCGCCGCGCTCCTGCTGCCCGCGGCGGCCGGCGCGCAGGAGCCAACGTTCGAGGTGAAGGCGCAGAAGGTCCACCGTGACGGGGAGCGCCGGATCGCGCTCACGCGCGACGCATGGCGGGTGCGCGGCGTCGTGCGCCCGTACGTGCCCGGCCAGACCGTGACCGTGCGCTTCTTCCGCAACGGCCGCAAGGTCCACGAGCAGGACGAGGCGCTGCGCCCGATCCGCGACGGCCGCGCGGGCGAGTTCCTCACCCCGTTCCGCAGCCGCAGCGCGGGCCGCGTCGTCGTCCGGGCCGTGCACCGCGCGACGCCGGAGCTCGAGCGGCTGCGCGCCGAGCCCGCGCGGGTCGCGGTGATGCGGCCGCGTGTCGGCACGAGCGGCGCGCTCGTGCGCCTGCTCCAGCGCGGGCTCGCGCGCCTGCACTACGCCGTGCCGCGCACCGGCCGGTACGACGGCGGGACGGCGCGGGCGGTCATGGCGTGGCGCAAGGTGACGGGCCAGGCGCGGCTCTACACGGCGTCGGAGGGCGTCCTGCGCGGCGTGCTGGCCGGGCGGGGCGCGTTCCGGGTGCGCCACCCGAACGACGGCCGGCACGTCGAGGCCGACCTCTCGCGGCAGGTGATGGCGCTGATCGAGGGCAAGCGCGTGCGGCGCATCTACCACGTGTCCTCCGGCACCGCCGCCACGCCGACGGTGCTCGGGCGCTACCGCGTCTACCGCAAGTCGCCCGGCACGAACGCCAGCGGCATGGTCCACTCCAGCTACTTCATCCGCGGCTACGCGATCCACGGCTACGCGTCCGTGCCGACGTACCCGGCCAGCCACGGCTGCCTGCGGGTGCCGATCCCCGACGCGTGGTCGATCTACAGGTGGGTGCGGATGGGCGACGTCGTGCGCGTGTACCCGTAGAACGGCTCGGCCGCCTCGCCCACGAGGCCGGCCAGCACGGCCCGCATGCCGCCGGTGGCGTGCCGCGCGCGCATGCGGTCGGCGCCGTTGCCGTCCCGGACGACGCGCTCGATCTCCTCGAGCGCGTCCCCGGCGCCCTGCTCGCGCGCGTACGGC
>JBOGYU010000713.1:0-2157 GCA_050696935.1 Solirubrobacteraceae bacterium
ACCGATGAGGCGGCGCCGGCCGACGAGGCGCCGGCCGGTGAGGCGCCGGAGCCGCCCGCCGACGAGGCGGCGTCGGCCGGTGGGGCGCCGGAGGAGAAGCCGAAGGCCGCGCGGATACCGCGCGCCGGGAAGCGCTCGAGGAAGGTGGCCGAGGAGGCGTCCGGCGACGAGGCCGGGCCGAACGGGCGGCGGGACGAGGACGTCCCTCCTCCGGTACCGTCCGGTGACCCGCTCGGGTCGCCGGGGGAGCGGCGCCCGTGAGCGCCGTCGAGACCCCGACGCCCGCCGCCGAGCAGCCCGAGCAGCGGCGGTGCCCGCGCTGCGGGTCGGCGCTGACGGCCGAGCAGGAGTGGTGCCTGGAGTGTGGTGCGGGGGTCGGCGCGACCGTAGCCGCACCTCCGAGCTGGCGCTGGCCGGTGGCGCTCGTGGTGGTGCTGCTGGCCATCGCGGCCGTGGCGCTCGTCCTCGCCCTGGTCGAGCTCGCCGGCGACGCCGAGCAGGTGGCCGAGCAGCCCGCCCCGGCGCAGACCCCGGCCGCCCAGACCCCGGTCCCCACGCCCGTCCCCACGGCCACGATCCCGCCCGCCAGCGATCCCGGCACCGCGGGCGGCACGCCGGAGATCGATCAGTGGCCCGCGGGCAAGGAGGGGTGGACCGTGGTGCTCGAGGCGTCGTCCACCGAGGAGGCGGCCCAGGCGCGGGCGGACGAGCTCGCCCAGCAGGGCGTGCCCGTCGGGATGCTCGACTCGGACGACTTCGGCTCGCTGGAGCCCGGTCGCTTCGTGGTCTTCTCCGGCCAGTACGACTCCCGCCGCGCCGCCGATCAGGCGCTGACCGACCTGGCCGACCAGGTCGAGGGCGCCTACGTGCGCCGCGTCGCGCCGGAGTAGCGCTCGAGCCCCGGCCACCAGCGCTCGAGCCGCCCCACCGCCTCGACAGCCAAGGGGTGGCGCTCCACGACCCCCGGGTCCACGCCCGGCTCCGCGGTCAGCACCGGCATCAGCGCCGCCATCGAGCCGGCCAGCGCGCCGAGGTCGTAGCCGCCCTCGAGCACCAGCCCCAGAGGCGCCCCCACCGCGTCGCACGCCGCGCGCAGCGACGCGGTCATGCCCGCGAAGCCGGCCTCGGTGACCTGGCAGGTGGCGAGCGGGTCGTCGCGATGCGCGTCGAATCCCGCGCTCACGAGCACCAGCTCGGGCTCGAACGCGAGCACCATCGGCACCACGACGTGAGCCACCAGGGACCGGTATCCGGCATCCCCCGTTCGCCCTGGCACCGGCAGGTTGACCGTGTACCCCTCCCCCGCGCCGACCCCGCAGAACGAAGCCGGCCCCGTGCCCGGATACAGCGGCCACTCGTGGATCGAGACGAACAGCACGTCGGCGTCCCTGGCGAAGATCGCCTCCGTCCCGTTGCCGTGGTGCACGTCCCAGTCGAGGATCAGCACGCGTGAGACGCCGTGCGCCGCCGTGGCGCGCCGCGCGGCCACCGCCACGTTCCCGAAGAAGCAGAAGCCCATCGCCCGGTCCGGCTCGGCGTGGTGGCCCGGCGGGCGCAACCCCGAGACACCGGCGGACGCGTCACCGGAGAGCAGCGCGTCGACCAGCGCCGCCGCCCCGCCCGCCGCGCGCAGCGCCGCCTCCCAGGTCTCCGTCACGGCCGCCGTGTCCGCGTCGATGAACCCACCGCCACGCAGGCACAGCTCCTCGATGTAGGAGACGTGCGCGGGCGGATGCACCGCGAGGAGCAGCTCCCGCGCCGCCGCCGGCGCCTCGACGACCGAGCAGCCGAACCAATCCGACCGCGACATCGCCGCCTCCAGCGCCCGCACCCGATCCGGCCGCTCCGGGTGGCCCGGGATGTCGTGCGCGAGCGCGGCGTCGTGGCGCAGCCAGAGGGGGGGCACCCCGGTACCGTACGGCTCCCGGATGACTCACCGCAGCCTCCAGTCGGCGAGCCCGGATGGCGAGCGGAGGCTCGCTGGATGACTCACCGCAGCCTCCAGTCGGCGAGCCCGGATGGCGAGCGGAGGCTCCCTGGATGACTCACCGCAGCCTCCAGTCGGCGAGCCCGGATGGCGAGCGGAGGCTCGCTGGATGACTCACCGCAGCCTCCAGTCGGCGAGCCCGGATGGCGAGCGGAGGCTCGCTGGATGAC
>JBOGYU010000714.1:0-2155 GCA_050696935.1 Solirubrobacteraceae bacterium
ACGGAGAAGAGCGTGACCTCGACGACGATGCCGCGCCGGCCGGCCTGGGCGACGAAGTCCCGCAGCCGCGCGAAGTACGCCGGGTCCCAGCGGCTGAGGTCGAACTTGTTGCCGCCGTTGGCTGGACCTCCCCCGCTTCGGTGGACACGGGGTTGTTAGGCGGCTTGGGCCGTTGATGTTGTAGTGAACAGGATCTTGTTGGTGGACGCGAGCCGCGAAGCGGCGAGGCTCGCACCGGCGGGCCTGAGAGTTCCGTTCTCGAACTCCAGCGGCGAGCGCATCCCGAGCGTCGAGTGGCGGCGCCGGCGGTTGTAGAACACTTCGATGTAGTCGAAGACCGCCGTGCGCGCCTGGGCCTTCGTCGGCCATGACTGGCGGTGGATGACGTCCTTCTTCACGCTCGCGTGGAAGCTCTCCAGCACGGCGTTATCGAAGCAGTCTCCGCGTGATCCCATCGAGACGTCGATGCCGACGCTGCGGCAGCGGCGCGTGAAGATCAGCGGCGTGTACTGGGCGATCCCTGGTCGGAGTGGTGGACCAGGCCGGCGTCCGGCCGGCGGCGTGCGACGGCCATCTCCAAGGCGTCGACGACCAGCTCGGCGTGCAGGTGGTCGGCGATCGCCCAGCCGACGATCCGGCGGCTGTAGCAGGCCATCACGCTGGCCAGGTACAGCCAGCCCTCCCACGTGCGGATGTACGTGATATCCGCCGCCCAGAGCCGATTCGGCTCGGTCGGCGCGAAGTCGCGCTCGACGAGGTCGGGCGCGGTCCGCACGCCCTGCACGCGGATCGTCGTCTTCCCGCGCCGGCGCTTGACCTGCGCCGAGAGCTCCGCCTCGCGCATCAGCCGCTCGACGCGCTTGCGCCCGACCCGCACGCCGTCCCGCAGGCGCAGCTCGGCGTGCACGCGCGGCGACCCGTAGGTGCTCAGCGAGTCCTTGTGGATCTCCGCGATCCGGCCGCTCAGCGCCCGGTCGGCGACCGCGCGCGCCGACGGCGCGCGCGCCGCCCAGGCGTGAAAGCCCCGAGCGACTGACCTCCAACACCCGGCACATGATCGTGATCGAGTGCTCGGCCTTCCTCGCGGCGATGAACCGGAAGATCCTCACCGGGTCTCGCGTTCCTTGGCGAAGAAGGCCGCCGCTTTCTTAGTATTTCGCGCTCCTCAGTGACCGTCCGCAGCTCGCGCCGCAGGCGTTGCAGCTCCGCGCGCTCCTCGCTGCTCAGGCCTTCCGCGCGACCCTCATCGACATCGATCTGCTTGGCCCAGGTGCGCAGCGACTGCGGCGACACACCGAGCTCGGCCGCAAGCTGGGGAATCGTCTTACCGCTGCGCTTGAGCAGCGCGACCGCCTCGCGGCGGAAGTCCAACGGATACGGGGCAGGCATGAACACCATCCTCTCGCAGAGCGCACAACGCGCTCAACGCTCCGGTGGCCACGAAAGCGGGGGAACTCCAGGCGTAGCCGGGCGTGTCGCTGCGCGCCCACGGCGCCAGCAGCCGACCCGCGGCCGGCCCCAGCGTGGTCTTCAGGCCGGAGGACGCGAGCGCGTCCTCGGGCACGACCATGGAGCCGGTGAAGATGCGCGTCAGGGTCAGCTTGTCGCGCGCCAGCGCGCGCACGTAGCGCCGATAGTCGAAGTCGGGATTCAGGACCGCCCCGTAGTGCTCGGCCGAGGACACGAGCACCGTCGGTCGCCCGCGGAACTCGAAGTAGTGCGGGTTGGCCGGATGCAGCCGCACGACGGCGCGGTCCGGCTCCGGTCGAGGCTCCGCGCCCGCAGCGGGGCGCAGCACTCAACCCGACCACCGCGATGACGGCGGCGATCGCTGCAAGGACGCCGCGCCGAGTGACGCGAGCGCCGCGCCTGCTGCCTTCACTCATTTCCACTCCTCCTCGCTCCCCTGACGTCGGTCAGATCTCGACCGAGTGGTATACCATAATATTGTCTAGGTATATGTCAACCATGTCTGCCGTTCGTCGGCAAGGGAGACGCTTAGGGCTTGTCGATCTTCAAGTCCGCGGGTTGATGGATCGCGGTAGGGACCGCCGTTGCTGACGGCCCCCCGCGCAGATCCCAGCGTGCACTGCTAGCGCACTGGGCTCCTCCCTTGGGTGCGGGCGTCGAAGCGCTCGTCGGGCCAGGGATGCAT
>JBOGYU010000715.1:0-2153 GCA_050696935.1 Solirubrobacteraceae bacterium
GCCTGAGGCCTGCCCGGCGGCGCCGATGGAGCGCTCTCAATCGATACAGTTGGCGGCCTGCTGCGGTTTAGGGTTCGTTTACCCAACTGCTAGAATTGCGGGGTGATGACGCCGCGATCCGGGGAGGAGCTCAACGAGCTCGAAGCGCGGCAGGAGCCCCGGCTGGTCAAGGCACTGGAGATGGTCGCGCCCGGCACCGCCGTGCGCGAGGGGATCGACAACATCGTCCACGCGCGCACGGGCGGCCTGATCGTGATCGGCGATACCGACGAGCTGGCGTTCCTGTTCAGCGGCGGGATCAAGCTGGACATGGACTACTCGCCGGCGATCCTCTACCAGCTTGCGAAGATGGACGGCGCGATCGCGCTCAACGGCAGCGCCACGAAGATCGCCTGGTGCAACGTCCAGCTGATGCCGGACCCCACGATTCTCTCCTCCGAGAGCGGGACCCGCCACCGCACCGCCGAGCGCGTCTCCAAGCAGACGGACGCGCTCGTGATCGCCGTCTCCCAGCGCCGCGACGTCGTCTCCCTCTATGTCGACGGCGCGAAGTACATCCTCGAGGACATCCCGGCCGTGCTGGCCAAGGCCAACCAGGCGCTCGCGACGCTCGACAAGTACCGCTCGCGCCTGGACCAGGTCTCGACGCGCCTGACGGCCCTGGAGTTCGAGGGCGGCGTCACGCTGCACGACGTCCTCACCGTCCTGCAGCGCGCCGAGCTGGTGACGCGCATGGCCGTGGAGATCGAGCGCTACATCGTCGAGCTCGGCTCCGAGGGCCGGCTGATCGAGATGCAGCTCGAGGAGACCATGGTCGGCGTCGCGGGCGACAAGGCCGCGCTCCTGCACGACTACCTGGCGGAGCCGCTCGACGACGCCTTCGCCGTCGCGCTCGACGGCATCGCGCGGCTGGCCCACCAGGACCTGCTCGACTTCGGGCGGCTCGCCGAGCTGCTCGGCTACGACCGCAAGGTCAACACACTCGACTATCCCGTCTCACCCCGCGGCTACCGCATCCTGGGCCGCATCCCCCGGCTTCCGAAGCTGGTGGTGCAGAACATCGTGCGCGAGTTCCGCGGGCTGGACGAGATCCTCGCCGCCACCGACCCCGAGCTGGAGTCGGTGGAGGGCGTCGGAGAGATCCGGGCGAAGGACATCCGCGAGGGCCTTCGCCGCCTACAGGAGATCAACCTCGTGGACCGCTACCTGCAGACGTGAAATGACACCGCGGGCCGCCCCGCGAGAAGGACAGGAGGACACCATCCCCGAGACAGCGACCGAGCAGATCGAGGACCTGGAGATCACCCGCGAAGCGGAGTGCATCGACTTCGAGATCGGAGACAACGTCGTCTATCCCCATCACGGGGCCGGACAGGTCATCAAGAAGGAGCAGAAGGAGATCCTCGGCGAGGTGCGCGAATACCTCACGATCAAGATCCTTCACAACGACATGACCGTCATGGTCCCGTGCGAGAACGCCGGCAAGGCCGGCCTGCGCCGGGTCATCGACGAGGACACCGTCAAGAAGGTGCTTGCCGTGCTCTCCGACGACGTGTCGGAGATGCCCAAGAACTGGAACCGGCGCTTCAAGCACAACCGCGACAAGATCAAGACCGGCGACATCTACGAGCTCGCCGAGGTGGTCCGCAACCTCGCCGTCCGGGAGCAGGACAAGGGCCTGTCGACCGGCGAGAAGCAGATGTACACGCGGGCCAAGAAGATCCTGGCGTCGGAGATGATGTACGCGCTCGACAAGACCGAGGACGAGGCCGAGGCCTACCTCGACGATCTGCTCCAGCGCAGCGAGAAGCTGGCAGGCGCCGCCTCCTAGGCGCCCGCGGACGGCGCACGTGGCGGTCGCGCTCCTCGTGGCCGCAGGCAGCGGCGAACGCCTTGGGGCCGGAAGGCCCAAGGCGTTCGTCGCGTTGGGGGGGCGGCCGATGCTCGAGTGGTCGCTCGCCGCGATGCGGGCGGCCGGGATCGAGGAGATCGTGGTCGCGCTGCCGGCCGGGGCGGTCACGCCGGCGGGCGTGGTCGTCGCCGGCGAGATCGTGCCGCTCGGCCCCGACGTCCTGCCGGTCGAGGGCGGCGCCGCGCGCTCGCAGTCGGTACGGGCCGGGCTCGCGGCCGCGCCGCCGGGCGACGTCGTGGTG
>JBOGYU010000716.1:0-2148 GCA_050696935.1 Solirubrobacteraceae bacterium
GCTCGGCATCGGCCGGCCGGCCGGGGCGGCGCGCCGGCTGGCGCGCCAGGCCGAGCCCTACGAGCGTCCGCGCCGCCCGGTCCTGCCCGCGCTGGAGCTGATCACGGTGATCGCGAACGCCGATGCCGGCCGGGACGACATGTACCGCACGCGCCAGCAGGACGGCGTGATCCGCCGCTACCTGCGCGCCGCCCGGCGCGCGCACGCGCTCCTGCTGCTCGACATCCAGCCGGGCCGGTCGGACTTCTTCACGGAGACCAGGCGGCTGCGCAAGTGGCTGAAGGAGCCGGACGTGGGGCTGGCGCTCGACCCCGAGTGGCGGGTGACGGGGAGCCAGGTCCCCGGCCAGGTGATCGGGCGCGTGGGCTCGCGCGAGGTGAACGCGACATCGGCCTGGCTCGACCGGCTCGTCGAGCGGAGGGACCTCCCGCAGAAGCTGCTCGTGATCCACCAGTTCACCGACGACATGGTCGACGCGGCGGCGCTCGAGCCGCGGGACGGGCTCGACATCGTGCTCAACGCCGACGGCTTCGGCGGGCGGGCGGTCAAGCGGGCCAAGTACCACGCCTTCACCCGCCAGTCGCCCGGCTTCCACCAGGGCTTCAAGCTGTTCTACGAGGAGGATGAGGACCTGATGGGGCCGCGCGCCGTGATGCGGCTGCGGCCGAGGCCCGACTTCCTTGTGTATGAATAGCCCTTGTCGCCGTCCAGGCGACGCCCTGACCAGACGGTCGCTCCTGCCTCGCTTCGCTCGTCACCGGCTGCGCCTCGGGGCGACCGACAGTGAGTCACAGCTCCAGCACCCCGGCCCAGGTGTCCACCTCGTCCGGGTGCAGCCCGCCGTGGTGGCCGCGGAAGCTCTGCTCCCTGCCGGCGGCCGAGCGCAGCCAGGCCATCCGGCCCGGGCCGGGAAGCACGCACACGTCGGCGAGACGGGCTTGCAGGCGCGGGCCGGGGTCGTCGAACAGCTCGGCCGCGGGGCGCACGTCGGCGCCGTTGCCCAGGACCTCCCGCAGCCCTGCGATGACCTCCTCCTCGGCCCTCGTGTGGAGGAAGACGTCGCGCGCCGAGCCGGCCGGGCGGTGGGCGAGCAGCGGAGCCAGTCCCGGCCACAGCTCGTCGAGGTAGTCCACACGCGCGGGGTCGACCGCGACCTGCCCGTGGTCGGCCGTGACGATCAGCAGCGCTCCCGGGATCGTCCGGAGGGCGCGCTCGAGAGCGTCGAGCGCGGCTCGGGCGGCAGCGTCGAACTCGCGCGACTCCGGGCCGTGGTCGTGCCCCATCGCGTCGATCCGGTCCCAGTAGAGGTAGGCGTAGCCGGGGGCCCGCAGCGCCTCGAAGAACGCGCCGAGGCCCTCGTCCAGCGTGCGGAACGGCCGCAGCTCGGCGCCGGTCGCGACGAGACGGTCGTAGGCGGAGGGCGAGAACGCGGCCGGCTGGAGCACGACCGACCTGGCCGGCAGCCGCTGGTAGAGGCTCTCGCCGGGGGACACGAGCGCGTCGCCCATGCGCAGCGGCGTGATGACCGCGCCGGCCGCCGGCTCGTACACGTTCCACTCGTACAGCCCGTGCTCGGCGACCGGGCGGCCGGTGTGCATCGTCGTCACGTGCGCGGTGGTGGTGGAGGGGAACTGCGTGGTCAGCTCGGTCACCGCGAGGCGGCGCAGGAACGGGTGGCCGGCGTGGCGCTCGAGGAACCGCCGCCCGAAGGCGTCGAGCAGGACGACGCCGACGCGCTCGCACCGCTCCGGCAGCCCGGGCAGGCCGCCGGGCGTGCCGGTGAGCAGGCGCTCGACGGACTGCGGGACGGCGAGGAACGAGTCCGGCACGGGTCGCCACGGTACCGTTGCCGCGGCCCTTGGACGTCTGGACGCACGACCGCTGGCGGTTCCCGCTCCCGGATCGCCATCGCTTCCCGATCGACAAGTACGCGCTCCTGCGCGAGCGCGTCGTGGCGGACGGGACGGCGCGGCCGGACGAGGTGCACGAGGCCGATCCCGTGCCGTGGGCGTGGCTGGAGGCGGTGCACGACGCGGGGCTGATGGAGCGGATCCGCACGGGCGCGATGACGGGGCGCGAGCAGCGCGGGCTGGGGCTGCCGTGGTCGGCCGCGCTGGTCGAGCGCGGGCGCCGCTCCGTGGGCGGCAC
>JBOGYU010000717.1:0-2136 GCA_050696935.1 Solirubrobacteraceae bacterium
CGCATGTTGCGGGCCGAGGCCGGCGCGGTCGAGGAGCTGCTCGGCCGGGGTGACCTCGACGCGGCGCGGGACCGGCTCTCCTCGCTGTGCGGGCGCGATGCACGCGACCTCGACGCGTCCGGCGTCGCTGCGGCCGCGATCGAGTCGGTGGCCGAGAACTCCGTCGACGCGGTCGTCGCCCCCGTATTCTGGGCTTCCATCCTGGGTGGACCGGGTGCACTCGGCTACCGGGCGATCAACACGATGGACGCCATGGTCGGGCACCGCAGCGGCCGCTACGAGCGATTCGGCCGCTGCGCGGCGCGTCTCGATGACGCCGCCAACCTCGCGCCGGCGCGGCTTACCGCCGCACTCGTCGCACTGGTGCGCCCGCGCCGCGCGGCAGCCGTCGCGCGCTGCGTGCGTGAGGACGCGCCGGCGCATCCATCACCGAGCGCGGGCGTGGCCGAAGCCGCGTTCGCGGGTGCGCTGGACGTCGAGCTCGGGGGCACGCTCCGGTACGGGCCGCGCACCGAGGATCGCCCCCGGCTCGGCCGGGGCCCCCGCCCCCGCCCGCGCGACATCCGGCGCGCCACTCGTCTCGCCAGCCACCTCGACGCGGCGCTGATCGCGCTGCTCGTACTCCCGACCCTCGCCGCACTCCGGCGCCGGAGTGCACGGTGAGCCGGTTCGTCGCGCCCGCGCCCGGCCCGCACGGAGGCGACGGCGCGCGCCTCGCGTCGCAGCTCGGGGTCCCGGCCGAACAGGTCCTCGATCTCTCGGTCAGCCTCAACCCGTGCGCACCTGACGTCGTCGATCTCGTGCGCAGGCACGCGCCCATGATCGGTCGCTACCCCGATGTCGCTCCTGCGACCATGGCACTCGCGGCTGCGATGGGCGTCGACGACTCACGGCTGGTTCTCACCAACGGCGGCGCGGAGGCGATCGCCCTCGTCGCCGCGGAGTTCCCCGTCGGCGCCGTCGACCGCTGCGACTTCTCGCTCTACACCCGCCACCTCGCCCGGGTCGACGCGGGAGGCCGGCGCTGGCGGTCGAACCCGCACAACCCGACCGGCCGGCTCGCGGAGCGTCAGGAACACGCGGACGTGTGGGACGAGGCCTTCTACCCGCTCGCGACGGGTGAGTGGTCACGCCGCGACCCGGATGCGATCGTCCTCGGCTCGTTGACGAAGGTCTTCGGTTGTCCTGGCCTCCGGGCCGGCTACGTGCTCGCCCCCGACCCTCAGCTCGCCGGTCGTGTGCGCGCCCGTCAGCCGCAGTGGGCGGTGAACGCGCTCACGTGCGCGGTGATCCCTGAGCTCCTGGCGTCCGCCGACCTCGCGGCGTGGGCGGAGGCGGTCGCGCGGCTGCGGGCGGGACTCGAGTCGGTGCTCCGAGCGCACGGCCTCGAGCCCGAGCCTTCGGACGCGAACTTCGTGCTCGTGCCGGGGTGCGCGGGCGTGCGCGACCACCTCGCCGCCTCGGGGGTGCTGGTGCGCGACACGGCGTCGTTCGGCACTCCGGACGGCGCTCGCATCGCCGTCCCGGACGCGGGAGGGCTCGAACGGCTCGCGGCCGCGCTCGAGGGATGTCCCGGTGGTAGCTGAGCTCCCGGAGTCAGGCCCGTTCACCGACGCGGCGCGTGCCCTGGGCCCACTCGACGAGGACGCGCGGCGGCAGGCTCGGACGCGCCACGACCGGCTCAGCAAGCCACCGGGTTCGCTCGGCGGGCTCGAGGACGTGGGCGCGCACCTGGCCGCGATCAGCGGGACCTGCCCGCCGCCGGTGCCGCAGTCGCCGGCGGTCGTCGTCCTCGCCGCCGACCACGGCGTCGTCGCCGCCGGCGTGACCATGTGGCCACAGGAGATCACCGCCCACATGGTGGCCACGTTCGTGAGCGGGGGCGCCGCCATCAACGCCGTCGCAGGCGCGGTCGGCGCGGACGTGCGCGTCGTCGACGTCGGCGTCGCCGCCGATCTCGGTGGCCTCGGCTCGGTCCGCCACCACAAGGTCCGCGCCGGCACCGGGAACCTGGCCGACGGCCCGGCGATGACCCGCGCCGAGGCGATCACGGCGCTCGACGCCGGGGCTCTGGTCGCAGCCGAGCTCGTCGCCGCCGGTCACGACCTGCTGGTCACGGGCGACATGGGCATCGGC
>JBOGYU010000718.1:0-2132 GCA_050696935.1 Solirubrobacteraceae bacterium
CGTGGCGGTGGCCGACGTCGACGAGGCGGGCGCCCGCGCGGTCGCGGGCGAGATCGACGGCGAGGCGATCGCGATGGACGTCGCCGACGCCGCCTCCGTGCGCGCCGGCGTGGCGACCCTCGACCGGGTCGACGTGCTCGTCAACAACGCCGGCACCGACCGCTTCTCGTTCTTCGTCCACACCGACGAGGCGCTGTGGGACTTCGTGATCGCCGTCAACCTGCGCGGCACGATCGCTGCCACCCACGCGGTGCTCGACGGGATGCAGCGGCGCGGCGGCGGCGCGATCGTCAACGTCGCCTCCGAGGCCGGCCGCGTCGGCTCGCAGGGCTCGGCCGTCTACTCGGCCGCCAAGGCGGGCGTGATCGGCTTCACCCGCGCCGTCGCGCGCGAGTCGGCGCGCTTCGGCGTCCGCGTCAACGCCGTCGCTCCCGGCCCGATCGACACGCCGCTGCTCAACGCCGCCCCCGTCGAGCTGGGGGAGCTCGGCGAGCGGCTGCGCCAGGGGATGATCGACGCGACGAGCATGCGCCGCATCGGGCGGCCGGAGGAGGTCGCGGCCGCGATCGCCTTCCTCGCGAGCGACGACGCCTCGTTCGTGACCGGCCAGACGATCAACGTCTCCGGCGGGCTGTCGATGGCCTAGCATCGCCCCTCGATGCAGGTTGCCATTCGAGAGGTGGGCCCCAGGGACGGGTTCCAGAACGAGCCCGAGGTGGTGCCGACCGCCGACAAGGTCCGCCTGATCGAGCTGCTGGCCGCCTCGGGGCTGAAGCGACTCGAGGTCACCAGCTTCGTGCGCGCCGACGTGATCCCCCAGCTCGCCGACGGGCCTGAGGTGCTCGAGCGGATCGCTGTACCGGACGACGTCGCGCTGTCGGTGCTGATCCCGAACGAGCGCGGGATCGAGAACGCCCTCCGCCACCGCGAGCGCTTCCACGAGGTCAATGTCTTCCTCTCGGCCACCGAGACGCACAACCGCCACAACGTCAACCGCTCGATCGAGGAGTCGCTGACCGGGCTGGAGAAGGTGCTGGCGCGCGCGCGCGAGGAGGGGCTGCGGTGCGAGGGCGTGATCTCCGTCGCCTTCGGCTGTCCCTACGAGGGCCACGTGCCGCCCGAGCGCGTGTGGGCCATCGCCCGCCGGCTGATCGAAGCGGGCGCGCAGGAGATCGGCTTCGGCGACACCACCGGGATGGCCAACCCCGCGCAGGTGCGTGAGTTCTTCCCGGCCGCCCGCGACACGCTGGGCGAGTACGCGGAGCTCACCGCGCACTTCCACAACACCCGCGGGCAGGGGCTCGCGAACGTGCTCGCGGCGCTCGACGCCGGCGTGACCAGCTTCGAGTCGAGCTTCGGCGAGCTGGGCGGGTGCCCCGTCCCCGCCGGCGCCACCGGGAACATCGCCACCGAGGACCTCGTCTCGATGCTGCACGAGATGGGCGTGGAGACCGGCGTCTCGCTCGAGCGGCTGCTCGAGGCCGCGCGCGAGGTGCAGCAGGTGCTCGGCCGGCCGCTGGGCTCGCACGTGCTCACGGCCGGTCCGGTGGAGTGGAACTCGCCCGGCTGACCACGCTCCGGCTCGGCGGGCCGGCGCGACGGACGGTCGAGGCGCGCAGCGAGGCCGAGCTGGTCGCGGCCGTGCGCGAGGCCGAGCCGCCCGTGCTCGTGCTCGCTGGCGGCTCGAACGTGGTGATCGCCGACGAGGGCGTGCCCGGGACGGTCGTGCGCATCCTGACCCGCGGAGTGGAGCGCGACGGCGACCGCCTCCAGGTCGCCGCCGGGGAGCCCTGGGACCAGCTGGTGGCCAGCTGCGTCGCCGAGCGGATGCAGGGGTTCGAGTGCCTGTCGGGCATCCCCGGCTCGGTCGGGGCGACGCCGATCCAGAACGTCGGCGCGTACGGCCAGGAGGTGGCCGAGACCGTCGAGTCGGTGCGCGTGCTCGACCGCCAGACCGACCGCGTGATCGACATGCCCGCCGCCGACTGCGGCTTCCGCTACCGCGGCAGCGTGTTCAAGTACCGCGACCGCCGGGTCGTGCTCTCGGTCACCTTCAACATGCGCCGCGCCGCCGCGTCCGGCCCGCTGCGCTACGCCGAGCTCGCGCGCGCGCTCGGCGTGCCGGTCGGCGG
>JBOGYU010000719.1:0-2126 GCA_050696935.1 Solirubrobacteraceae bacterium
GGCTCAGCCGGCGCCGACCGGTCGCTTGACGGCTACTGCGTCGACTGGCGCTCGCCGCCTTCGCTGGCCTGCGCCGGGCGGCCGCTTCGCGCCGCGGCGACCCCGCCGCGCAGCTGAGCGGACGTTAGGGCGCCGATGACGTGCCCGACGACCTGGCCGCGGGCGCTGATGAAGAAGGTCTCCGGCAGGCCGGTCATGCCGTAGCGCCGCGAGGTCTCCTTACCCGCCTCGCGGACGTTCGGGTAGCTGATCGAGAATTCGCGCAGGAACTCGCGCGCGTCACCGGTGACGTCCTGCATGTCGAGGCCGAGGAACAGGACGCCCTGCCGGCCGGCCTGGCGCCAGCCGCGCTCGAGCACCGGCGCCTCGACGCGGCAGGGATCGCACCACGAGGCCCAGAAGTTCAGCACCACCGGCGTGCCGCGCAGCTCCGAGAGCGCGATCCGGCCATCGCGGGCGGCGCGATCGACCACCGACGTCAGCGGCGCCGGCACGCGGCCGCGCTCGAGCACATCGAGCTCGAAGCCGGGCGCGTCGACCGCCTCCGCGCGCGCGAGCGCGTCGTCGATCGTGCGATCGGGCGCCTGCGCCATGACGCCGTACACGAGCAAGCCGACGAAGCCGGCGGCGGCGAGAACGCCCAGCCATCGCAACGCCGTCCCGACCAGGCTCCGGCGCCCGGTCTCGGACGTGCTCGGCTCAGCCGACATGCGGGGCCTCGATCGACAGCGGCCGGTTGAACGCGAAGTAGCGCGAGTCCATGAAATGCGCCTTGGTCACCATGCGCTCGCGCACGACGCGGCCCGTGCGCTCGTCGACCACCAGGCGGATCCAGACCGGGGTGGCGGGGTCCATCAGCGCCAGCTCGATGACCGGCCGGCCGTGCTCGCGGCCGCGGCGCAGCAGCCGCACGGCGGTGGCATAGGTGGTCCAGCGAAACCAGCGCGCGACCGAGAATGGGATGCCCGAGCCGTAGGAGGTTCGGGCCCACGGGGTCTCGCCGTTGCGGAACCACTGCCGCTCGCCGACGATGACCGTCCGCGCGCCGCCATTGGTCGTGTAGGCCATCCGGTTCGGGGCGCGCAGCCGGTAGGCGGTGCCGGCATAGGAGCCCGGCCCGCTGGTGACCTCCTCGACCTGCCGGACGCTGCGCAGCGCGCGCATCGTGCGCTGCGCGCGCTCCAGCAACCGTCGCGCGCGGGGCGTGGCCTCGGGGCGCCACGTCGCCGGCAACCGGGCGATGTGCTGCCGCGCTCGCTCGCGCACGGCGACGCGCACAACGTCCGCGGCGGGAAGCGAGAAGCGCCGGCAGCCTGGCCCGCACCCGCTCTGGCGAGCACCGAGCACCTCGAACGGGCCGCGCGCGGGCTGGCCCCGGATGTCGATCACGCGCACCGTCCCGGTGACCTGGCCGTCGTCGCGGCGCAGCCAGCCGGCGACGAGCTGGCTGCCGGCCTGCTCGGCCACCGGCAGCTCGTCGGCCTTCGGCTTGGGGAGCGGACACGGGTCGCAGGGCGCGGCGGCGGCGATCGCCTCCTCGTCGGCGTCGGCGAGCTGACGCGGCGGCAAGGGGAACGCGACCAATACCGCCACGGCCGCCACCACGCCAATGCCAAGGACCGGCTCGGACCGCACGAGCCTCCAATGCCGACGGTCCAGCGTCCCGCCCGGCTCGCGCTCGCGCAGCAGCCGTGGCCGCAGCCGCCACGCGTGCGCGGCGCTGGCGAGCGCCACCAGCCCGACCAGCCCGATCTTGACCAGCAGCACGCGGCCGTAGGCGGTCGTCCACAGCGCATCGAGATGGCCGAGCTGGGTGATCAGGCTCACGATCCCCGTGGCCGCCACCACCAGGAACGCCGGCAGCGCCACACGACCGAACGCCGGCAGCACGTGCCGCGCGACGGCCTGGCGCACCGGCCGGCCGCCTCGACGCAGCGCCGGCGTCCATACCAAGACCAGCAGCCCGATGCCACCCAGCCACACGGCGCCGGAGAGCAGGTGCAGCCAGTCGTTGAGGATGCTCGGCGCGCGCGGCGTGGCCGAGCTCGCGTGACCGGAGGCGGCGATTCCCCACAGCGCCAGCGCGGCGGCCACGGCCGCCCACCGCGGCCAGCGAGGCACCGCGG
>JBOGYU010000720.1:0-2124 GCA_050696935.1 Solirubrobacteraceae bacterium
CTTCCGAACACCGGTACTAGTACCGGCATTCGCAAGTACGCACGGTTCCGGCGGCCGCCGATCACCGCCTGACACCACCCGGTGACCGGTCATGTGCCCCGGCACACTTCCGGATCACCGTGCGGCGTCAGGCGGCGCCGGCGACCACCGGCGACCGTGCGTACTTCCGAACACCGGTACTAGCCGGCGAGCATCCGCTCGTGGCCGCGGGGGCAGCTCCCGCCGACCCAGTGCTCGCCGCAGTAGCAGCCGGCGCACGTCGGGCACCACCACGGCGCGAGCTCGCGGTCGACCGCGAAGACGGCGTCCGCACGGCCCGCCTCCAGTGCGTCCGCGAGCGCGACCGCGACCGGCGGATCGAGGTGCCGGCTGAGCACGCCGGTGGCGGTCTCGCGGCGCAGCTCGCCACCGTCGAGCTCGATCGTCCCGGCATCCGCGCCGCACTCCGCGCACGTCCAGGTCTCGCGGAAGATGAGCCGGATCTGGGAGAAGCGGCTCGCGAGGTCCGCGTAATCGTCGCCCCAGCCGCTGGAGTCCGCCACCTCCTGGATCGGCCCGAGCAGGTCCGACAGGTGAGCCTTCGAGATCGGCCCCAGCCGAAGGCGCTCGATGTAGGGATCGAGCTCGCGCGCCGCCTCCCGCCAGTCGTCCCACCGGGAGGACGCGAAGTCGCCGTCCGGCCGCGCGAGCAGCGCCCTCGCCTCGTTCAGGACCGCGATCATGTGCTCTTCCGGGGTCGCGATCTCGAGCGCGACGGTGCGCGGATCCGGCCCGCCGAACGCGCCGGTCCCCTCGATCACGCGCTCGGCGCGCGCTCCGTCGCGGAGCCGCAGCTGGAGCGGGATCCGCAGCGACACGGCCGTCATGGCGGTACCGGCCACCCGCGTGGCGAGCTCGGGCTCGCCGGTGCAGGCGAGCCCGACCATTTCCGTCCCGGCGTCCTGCATGCGAAGCTCCGCCAGCAGCTCGCGGGCCACGAAGCTCACCCAGTCCTCGCCCATCCACGCCAGCAGCGGATGTCCGTCGAGATCGCGGGGAAAGCCGTAGGCGACGAGGTCGGGCATGGAGGCGAATGAAGGCACTTCACGGGCGCAAGATCAAGGACGGCGCGGCCGCGTACCTGGAGCCGGGCGAGCAGGTGCTGGCCGGGATCGTCGTCGCGGTGCGGGGAGTGAGCCAGTTCCGGATCTCGATGGAGACCGCCGGCTTCCAGCTCGTCTCGCCCATGGGCCTCGCGATCACCGACCGGCGGATGCTGGGACTGGCGATCACGTACCCCTGGGGGCTGGGCGTCGGCGGCCGGGTCCGGGAGCTGATCAGCGAGGTGCCGATCGCCGACGTGCAGCGGATAGGCGTCGGGCGCCTGCTGATCGGCTGGACGATCGAGGTGACGGTGCGCGGCGAGCTCTTCCGGCTCGAGGCCGGCGCGGGCGCCGACGCCAACAGCCTGGTCGGCGCGCTCGAGCAGGCGCACGCGGGCACATCGGCAGCGTAGGTCGCCGCCCACCCTTCCGGCGATGAGCGTTGAGAGCTGGCATACCGACGAGCACCCCGAGCTGCGCGACGCCCCGCCGTGGGTGACCGAGGAGATGACGGCCGCCCAGCCGGAGCTGCCGCGCGCGATCCTGGGCGCGCCGTCCGCCGCCGTCGACGAGCTGGCCGGCGCGGTGCGTGGCGCCGCCGCCGGGCAGCCGGTGACCGTGGTCGGCTGCGGCACGTCCGAGCACGGCGCGATGGCGGTCGCGGCGCTGCTCGCCGACGCGCTCGGCGGCGGATGGCCGCCCGCGGCGGCCTGGAGGCAGTCGCTCGACGCAGCCGAGCATCCCCAGCGCGGCGGCGTGTGCATCGGCGTGTCGCACGACGGCGGGACGCGCGCGACGGCACTCGCGCTGGAGGCAGCGCGTGACGCCGGAGCCACGACCGCGCTCGTCACCAACCGGCCGGGCGGGTCCGCATCCAAACCTTCGGCGATCGTGCTCGAGACGCCGATGCACGACGACTCGTGGTGCCACACGGTCGCCTACACCTCGGTCATCCTCGCCGGCGCGGCGGTGGCGCGCGAGCTGGGCCTCGAGGGCGTGGACGCCGGGGCTGCCGAGGCGCTGCTGCGCGCCGCGCCGGAGC
>JBOGYU010000721.1:0-2122 GCA_050696935.1 Solirubrobacteraceae bacterium
GGTGCGGCCCGGGCCGCTGTCGGTCGCGCTCGGGACCTCCGGCGTGGTGTTCACGGCGCTCGACGCCTACGCGCACGACCCGCGCGCGCGGGTGCACGCGTTCTGCCACGCGGTGCCGGGCGCGTGGCACGCGATGGGCGTGATGCTCTCGGCGGCCGGGTCGCTGCGGTGGCTGCGCGACGTCACCGGCCGCGCGGCCTTCACCGATCTCATCGCGGAGGCGGACGCGTGGGAGCCGGGCGTCGAGGGGCTGACGTTCCTGCCGTACCTGGCCGGGGAGCGCACGCCGCACGCCGACCCGGACGCCCGCGGCTCCTTCACCGGGCTGTCGCTGCGCCACGACCGCGGCGCGCTCGTGCGCGCGGTGCTCGAGGGCGTGGCCTGCGGGCTGCGCGACTCGCTGGACCTCGTGGCCGCCTTGGGGGCGGCTCCGGATCGGGGGCGCGTGTCGGGCGGGGGCGCGCGCAGCGAGCTGTGGCTGCGGATCGTGGCCTCGGTGCTCGAGCTGCCGCTCGAGCGGCTGGCGGTGGAGGAGGGCGCGGCGTACGGGGCGGCGCTGCTGGGCGGGGTGGCGGGGGGCGTGTTCGCCGACGTGGAGGAGGCGGTGGCGGCGTGCGTGCGGGTGCGGGAGGTGGTCGAGCCCGTGGCCGAGTGGGTCGAGCCGTACCGGGCGCTCGTCACTCGGTACCGCGCGCTGTATCCGGCGAACGGCGGCATTTAGGGAGAGGGTCCGGAGGCCGCGCGGGGTCTACCGTCCTGCCCTGGGGGGACACTGTCCCCTCTAGGCAGGACGGTGCCGTCCGAGCCCGCCTCCTACAAGCCCGCCGTTCGCCGGTAGGCTCGCATCGTGCGGAGGGTGCTCGCAGCCATGGTGGCGATCCTCGCGTTCCCCGGCGCGGCGCACGCCGCGCCCGAGGCGTCGCCGGGAATCAGGCTCCACGCCTCCATCCCCGAGCGCGGCGTGGTTTCCGCCCGCGCCGTCGGCAGGCACCTCTACGTCTCCTCCCTGACCGGCGTCACGATCTTCGACATCTCGGACCCGCGCGCCCCCACGCGCGTGGGCCGGCTCGACCTGCCGAACGCCCAGAACGAGGACGTGGACGTCGGCAACGGGATCCTGCTCGTCTCCGACGACCCGTTCGGCGGCCGCGGGATCCTGCAAATCGTCGACGTCCGCGACCCCTCCAACCCGCACGTGCTCTCCACCTACAGCACGTGGGCGCGGGGCCTGAACGACTTCTTCGACCCGCCGCGCCGTGGCGGCATCGGCCACACCGCGACCTGCATCCAGGACTGCCGGTACGCATGGCTGGCCGGCTCGGCCGCGGGCATCGACATCATCGACCTGCGCGACCCGGCGCGGCCGCGGCTGGCCCGCCGCTTCCCCGCCCGCGAGGCGGCGGGGATCTTCGGGACGCACGACGTCCAGGTCGACTCGCAGGGGCTCGCGTGGGTGGCGGGCTCGCGCGGCACGGCCGCCTACGACGTGTCGAACCCGGTCCGCCCGCGCCTCGTGCTGCGCACGAACCGCCGCGGGCGGCGGGGGCCGCTGAACGACTTCATCCACCACAACTCGCTGCGCCTGCGCCGCAAGGTGCTCGCGATCACGGAGGAGGACTTCCGGAACGGCTGCCGCGGCGCCGGGACGCTCCAGACGTGGCGGATCGGGCGCCGGCGGCTGCGTCCGCTCGACACCTTCGGGGTGGAGCGCGACCGCGCCTCCCAGGTCTTGTGCTCCGCGCACTACTTCGACGCGCGGGACGGGCTGATCGCGCAGGGCTTCTACGAGCAGGGCGTCCGGCTGATCGACGCGAGGCGCCCCGGCCGCCTGCGCCAGGTGGGCTACTACGTGTCGCGCCCCGGGCTGGTGTGGGGCGCGCTGTTCGCGCCCACCGACCCGACCGGCTCGACGGTCTACTCGATCGACCACTCGCGCGGGATCGACGTCCTCGCGCTCGACCGCTCCGCGCTGCGTCCCGTGCGCCGGCGCGGCGCCCGGCGGGCGGTGACCCCGAAGGCCGGCTTCTCGCTCGCCATCTCCGACGGGTTCGACGCCGTGCGCCCCGGCCAGCGCCTGCGGCTCCGGCTCGGCGTCGGCGGCCGCGGCGGGCCGGTCCAGGTG
>JBOGYU010000722.1:0-2119 GCA_050696935.1 Solirubrobacteraceae bacterium
CGCGGGCGGCGCCCGCGTCGCGGATGTGCCCCCGCGCGGTGCCGATCGCGCGCGCGGCGGCGTTGGACTTCGGCGCCAGCGAGAGGTAGATCGCCGCCTGCGCGAGCGCGTACTGCGCCTCGGGCAGGCCGACGTGCTCGACCGCCTGGGCGGCGGCGACCGCGACGGTCAGCGCCTGCGGGTCGGCGTTGCCAACGTCCTCGGACGCGAGCACGATCATCCGGCGCGCGATGAAGCGCGCGTCCTCCCCGCCCTCGAGCATCGCCGCGAGGTAGTACAGCGAGGCGTCCGGGTCCGACCCGCGGGTGGACTTGATCCAGGCGGAGATGTAGTCGTAGTGCTGGTCGCCGGCCTTGTCGTAGAGGACCGCCTTGCGCTGCATGGCGTCCTCGGCGTCGGCGAGCGAGACCTTGCCCGTGTGCGCGGTCGAGCACGCCAGCTCGAGCGCGTTGAACGCGGTCCGGGCGTCCCCTCCCGCCCGCGTCGCGATGAAGGCGACGACCTCGTCGCCCACCGTCACGCCCTCGCATTCGCCGCGCTCGAGGGCGCGGTGCAGCAGCGTGCGCAGGTGCTCGGCGGTGAGCTCGTGCAGCTCGTAGATCTGCGTGCGCGAGAGCAGGGCGTTGTTGACCTCGAAGTACGGGTTCTCCGTGGTGGCCCCGATGAGGGTCAGGAGCCCCTCCTCCACCGCGGGCAGCAGCGCGTCCTGCTGGGCCTTGTTGAAGCGGTGGATCTCGTCCAGGAAGAAGATCGTCCCCCGCCCGCCGGCCTGCCGCTCGCGCGCCCGCGCGATCACCTCGCGCACTTCGGCGCGCCCGACCTGGACGGCGGACAGCTCCTCGAAGGCGGCGTCCGCGTGCTCGGCCGCCAGGCGCGCCAGCGTGGTCTTCCCGGTGCCCGGCGGTCCGTAGAGGACCATCGAGTGCGGGCGGCCGGCCTCGAGCGCGCCCCGCAGCGCGGACCCGTCGCCGAGGAGGTGCTCCTGCCCGACGAACTC
Organism: Solirubrobacteraceae bacterium; assembly: GCA_050696935.1. GTDB lineage: Bacteria > Actinomycetota > Thermoleophilia > Solirubrobacterales > Solirubrobacteraceae > DASSUW01. Next base: position 998 of record JBOGYU010000722.1, read on the forward strand.
GTCGAGCGAGCGTGGGCGCATGCGCGCTGCGAGCGGGCCGCCGGGCGCCGCGTGCTCGTCGGGCCGCCTGTCGGGCGGATCGAACAGCCGCTCCATGGAACAAGTATGCGGCTTACTCGCACTCGCAAGCTCGCGCGAGCGCCTTGAGTACCGTGGCGCGCGGGCCGGATATCGTCGCCGCCCATGAGGGTCCCACTCGCCACGGTCCTGCGCGAGTGGGGGCGCATCGGGTTGATCGGCTTCGGCGGCCCGCCGGCGCACGTGGCGCTGCTGCGCGAGCTGACCGTGGAGCGCCGGCGGTGGCTTGACGCGCGGGAGTTCGAGGACGCCAACGCCGCGACGCAGCTGCTGCCCGGGCCCGCGTCGACCCAGCTCGCGATCTACTGCGCGCAGCGGGTGGCGGGCGGTGCGGGCGCGGTCGTGGGCGGGCTCGCGTTCATCCTGCCCGGGCTGGCGCTCGTGCTCGCGATCTCGGCGGTGGCGCTCGCCGAGTCGCCGCCGGCATGGGTGCGCGGGGTGGGCGCCGGCGCGGCCGCGGCGGTCGTGGCGGTGGTGGTGCAGGCCGGGCTGGCGCTCGGGCGGTCGAGTCTCTCCGCGCGTCGCGGCGGCGGGCTGGCGCGGGCCATCGTGTACCTGGCGGCCGGAGCGGTCGCGACCGTGGTCGCAGGCAGCGCGGTCGTGATCGTCCTGCTCGCGTGCGGCTTCGCGGAGCTGGCCTGGCGGCGGCGGCCGGGCGCCGCCGTGCACGCGTGGCCGGTGGGGCTCGTGCTCCTCGCCGCCACCGGCGCCGCGGCGCTGCCGGCGCTGGCGTGGACGGCGCTGAAGGTCGGCGCGCTCTCGTACGGCGGCGGCTTCGTGATCATCCCGCTGATGCACGGCGACGCCGTGGACGCCTACGGCTGGATGACCGGCGCCGAGTTCGCGAACGCCGTCGCCTACGGCCAGCTCACGCCCGGGCCGGTGACCCACACGGTCGCCATCGTCGGCTGGGCGGCGGCGGGTCTCGGCGGTGCGCTGCTGGCTGCGGCGATCGCGTTCGCGCCGTCGTTCCTCGTCGTCGCGCTCAGCGGCGGGCGCTTCGAGCGGCTCCGCGGCTCGGGCGCCGCCCGCGCGTTCCTCGAC
>JBOGYU010000723.1:0-2117 GCA_050696935.1 Solirubrobacteraceae bacterium
GCCGCGGCTACCGCCGCGACCCCGGCCGCGTCCTCGCCGGCTGCCGGGACGTCGACCCCGCCCACTACGAGACGTTCACCCGCGAGTGGGTCGACGCGGCCGCCCGCGCGCTCAGACCGGCCGGGCAGCTCGTCGTCATCACCGGCCCGCAGCGCGCCGCCGCCGCCCAGCTGGCGGGCGAGCAGGCCGGGCTGACGTGGGTCGCCTCGATCGCCGCCCGGCGCGAGTTCGCGCTCTACACCCGCCGGCGACCCGCGTGCGCGCACTGGACCATCACCGTCCTGTGCCACGGGGCGCTCGATCACCCCCGCCGCGTCTTTCACCCGCCGCCCGACCTACCCGCCGCACGCAGCGGCCACCCCTACCCGCTGGACTGGTGGCCCGACAACGGGCGCGCCGACCGACCCGGCCAGATCCGCAACGACTGCGAGCTGCCGTTGCGGCTCGTGCGGCGCGCGATATGCGCGTTCAGCGACCCCGGCGCACATGTCGTCGACCCGTTCCTCGGCGCCGGCAGCACGCTCGCCGCCTGCTGGCTCGAGGGGCGCCGATGTACCGGCGGCGACCTCAACCCGCTGGCGCTGGCGCTCGCCGCCGCCCGGCTGCTCGACGAGCACGCCTGGCCCGCCGAGCGCCAACCCACCCTCTTCCCCACCCGGGCCGCCTGACCGCACGGAGGCCTCGCGGTCCTGATCCAGTACCTGTCGAGAACGGAGGCCTCGTGTCCCTCGCTGTCATCCTCGCGCTCGCGGTCGCGCTCGCCATCGTTTGGCGGCTGCTGCGTCTCGCCATCCGCGTCGCGCTCCTGATCGCCCTCATCGCCGCCGTGATGGTGTCCGGCACACACCTCACCCGCCTCGGCCGCCCGCAACCGACCGGCGCGACCACCGGCCGCGTGATCGGGGTCATCGACGGCGACACCCTCACCGTCGGCACCGCCCGCGGCGCGGTGCGCGCGCGGCTGCTCGGCGTCGACGCCCCGGAAGGCTCGGCGCTGCGCTACGGGCGACCCGACTGCGGCGGGCAGGCCGCCACAGATGCCCTGCGCCGCGTCGCCCAGCCCGGCGGGCACGGCGTCCGCGTGCGCCTGGTCACCGACCCGCGCTCCGGCGACGTCAAAGACGCCTTCGGACGCATCCTTGCCTATGTCGACGGCCCGCACGGCGACCTCGGCGAAGCGCAGCTGCGCGCCGGCCAGGCCGTGGTCTACCGCTACCGCGGCCGGCGCTTCTCCCGCCTTTCCCGCCACCAGCGCGCCCAGGCCGAAGCGCGCGCGCAGCACCGCGGCGCCTGGGCCGCCTGCCACGGGCGATTCCACGCCGCCCGCCCCTAAACCCAACCCGACCGTAAAGGAGCCGTCATGGCCAACCCGGCCACCGCCACCCCCACGCCCGGGCGCACCGGCCCGCCATGGACCGCCGAAGGCACCCTGTACTTCTACGGCGGCTTCCTGTCGAACTTCGCCCCCACCCCGGGACTCAGGCTGCCGTTCGGCTACCACGGCCACCACGAGAACGACAAGGTTCCGGTGGCAACCGTCGAACACTGGTTTCAGGCCTGCAAGGCCACCTCGCGCCAGCAGTTCGACCTCATCCTCGCCTCAGGGACCGCCGCGATCGCCAAGCACGCGGCCCGCCAGACGCAGCTGCGTCCCGACTGGGAGCACGTCAAGTTCCAGGTGATGCTGTGCGCGCTGCGCGGCAAGTTCGCCCTGGAGCCCTACAGCTCCGCGCTGCTACTCACCCACCCCCACCCGCTCGCCGAAAACAGCCCCAGCGACTTCATCTGGGGCGCCCGCGACTCCGACGGCGGCCTCACCGGGCACAACCTGCTCGGGCTCGCACTGATGCAGGCCCGCGACGAGCTGATCGCCGACGTCCGCACCCGGCTCGCCGCGGTGGCCCCCGGCACCTGAGCCCGGCCCAAGCCCACCGCCCCTGGGGTGACCTCCAGCCCCGACGGCCGCCCCCACGGAACACCGGGCCCGCGCCGCCGCGCGCGGCCCTCGTCTTCGCTCTGTGAAAGGAGCCCCATGACCGACCCTTCGCCCGTCGGCGCCGGCGCGCCGACGGCCACCACGACCGCCTCCGGGCGCGCGCTCTCGCTCGGCGGCACCT
>JBOGYU010000724.1:0-2116 GCA_050696935.1 Solirubrobacteraceae bacterium
TGCACGACCTCCTCCGGCTGGCCCGCCGCGGCGCGCTCGCGCGCCTGCCCAGGCGGGTCGGTGGGCAGGTCGTGCACCTCGGCGTCGCCTTGATCGCCGTCGGGATCGCGGTCTCCTCCGCCTATCAGGTGCAGGCTCAGGCGACCCTGCGGCCGGGCGAGACGATGCGAATCGCGGGCCGCGAGATCCGGCTCGACGCGCTGCGCACGATCCAGGAGCCGCGGCGCGAGGTCCTGCGCGCCACGCTGAGCGTCGACGGCGACCGGCGGCTCGAGCCGGCGCTGAACCGCTACCGCAACGCGAGCGACGCCGAGGCCGCACCGGCGATTCGCACGGGCCCGATCCGCGACGTCTACGCGATCCTCGTCGACGTCGCCCCCGCCGGGTCCGCCGCCACGATCCGGGTCCTGCTCAACCCGCTCGTGAGCTGGATCTGGGCGGGCGGCGCCGTGATGCTCGCTGGGGCGGCGATCGCCGCCTGGCCGCGCGCACGGCAGCTCCGCAGGGCCGCCACATGAACCCCGTGGCGCGAGGCCTGCTCGCGGGTGTCGTGCTGGCGGGGCTGGTCGCCGCGCTCGCCTTCGGGCTCACGCGCGACCCGCGCGTGCTGCCCGGCGCCGTCGTCGGCAAGTCGGCACCGGCGTTCGACCTCGCCGCGCTCGACGGGCGCCGCGTCCGCCTGCGCGAAGTCCGCGGGCGACCGATCGTCGTCAACTTCTGGGCCTCGTGGTGCACTGAGTGTCGCAAGGAGCACCCGCTGCTGATGCAGGCGCACAAGCGGCTCGAGCGCCGCGTCGAGTTCGTCGGCGTGGTGTTCGAGGACGATCCGGGCAACATCCGCGACTTCCTGGCCGAGATGGGCGAGCGGCCCGGCACGACCTATCCCAACCTCATCGACCCGGGCTCGCGGACCGCGATCGACTTCGGCGTCTACGGCGTGCCGGAGACCTTCTTCATCGACCGCGCCGGCATCGTGCGGTACAAGCGCATCGGCCGTCTCAACCCCGAGCTGCTCCGGGCCCAACTCGCTCGGATCACGCGATGAGAGCGCTGGCGGCCCTCCTGGTCGCGCTCGCGCTCGTGTCCATCGCGGCGCCGTCGCCCGCCGCGGCGGCGCCCTCGCGCGCCGACATCGAACGGCGCGTCGAGGTCATCGCCGCCCAGCTGCGGTGCCCGGTCTGCCAGAACCTCTCGGTCCGCGACTCGCCGTCGGACGTCGCGGCCACCTTCCGGGCGCGCATCCGCGAGCTGGTCCGCGCCGGCCGCTCCGACGAGGAGATCCGCGCCTTCTTTGTCGCCCGCTACGGCGACTGGATCCTGCTCTCGCCACCGCGCCGTGGGATCGCGATCCTCGTGTGGCTGGCGCCTGCGGCCCTGCTCGCCGCCGGGCTGGCGACCGTCGCGCTCGCGGTCCGGCGCTGGACCGCTCGAGGACGCCGGCTCGACGCCGCCCGCACCCTCGACCCCGACGCGGTGACGCGAGCCCGCGAGCGGCTGGACGCACTCGAGCGCCTGGAGGCGGGCCGGTGACCGCCACTCTGGCCGCCGCCGCGGGTGTGATCGCCGCACTGCTCGTCGCGGCGCGCGTGCGTCGGCGACCGCTCACCATATCGTCGGCGCCGCAAGCGTCCCGTCACCAGAGCGAGAACGCCATGGCCGCACGATCGCTCGCCGCCCTGCGCGAGGACGTCGAGGCCGGTGACATTGACGCACGGGACTACGAGGCGCTGCGCGAGCGGCTCGCCGCCTCGCTGGCGCTGCGAGACGTCGCCGCCCCGGCTTCATCGGCGAAGCGGAGTGCATGGACGTGGCCGATCGGCGGCGCCGTCGCGGCTGCCGTCGTGGCGGCGGCGCTCATTCCCGCCGTGCGCCAGCGCGGCGCGGGCGAATTTCCCACCGGCAACGACTTCTCCGCTGCAACGCAGCCCGCCGCGCCCGGGACCGCCGAGTGGACGGCCGCCGAGGGCGCGCTCCGGTCCGGCAAGCTGACCGACGCGATCCGCCGCTACCGCATGGCGCTCGCCTTCCTGCCCGACCGCGCCGACCTGCGCGCGCGCTTCGGGTTCGCGCTCGCGCGCGCCGGCCGCAAGCGCGAGGCGCTCGACCAGCTCCGCCG
>JBOGYU010000725.1:0-2109 GCA_050696935.1 Solirubrobacteraceae bacterium
GTCGTGATCGGCGACACCCCGCGCGACATCGCGTGCGCCCGGGCCGACGAGGTCCGCGTGGTCGCGGTCGCCACCGGCCCGTTCACGGTCGACGCGCTGGCGGACGCGGACGCCGTGGTCGACGACGCCCGCGCCCTCCGACCCGTCCTCGAGGACTTCGGGGCGCGGGGCTAGCTAGCCCGAAGCCGGAAGCCGGAGCACCCGATCCGCCAGCTCCGTGGCCAGGTCGGTCAGGTCGGTCTCCGCAACCGGTAGCTATCCCGCGGTGATGCGTCCGTAAGCCCGTCACCGGCCACGTGGTCCCAGGCCTCGACCTCCGCCTGGTGCTCGCCGTGCTGGGCGGCGAAGTGCTCGTTCGCCGCGGCGAGCAGCTCAGCCGTCTCCGCTCGGTCTACGAGCTCGTCGAGAGGATCGGACATGCTCAGATGTTGGCGCACGAGCTCGCCGGGGGCGGGAGCCGCTCGTGGCGGCCCCCGTCCCGCGATGAGCTACTTGTCGTGGCCGCGCCCGCGCCCGCGTCCGCGGTCGCCCACGACCATCGCGCTGCCGCCGCCGCGCCGCACGGGCTCCGCGGCCGCGAGGAACTGGCCGTCGTCGAGGAGCTCGACGCCCGTGGCGGCGCCGATCTCACCGGTGCGCTCGATGACGTGGCCGCGGGCCCTGAGTGCCGGGGCCTCGGTCGCCAGGAACTCGTCCTCCCCCAGGGTCGTCGCCGTGTTGCGCTGGGTGGCGCGCGGGGTGGCGATCGCCTCCGGGAGGGTCTTGCCGAGGTCGAACCGCTCGACCAGCAGCTGGAGCACCGTGGTGATGATCGTCGAGCCGCCGGGCGAGCCGAGCGCGACCACCGGCTCGCCGTCGCGCGTCACGATCGTCGGTGCCATCGAGCTGCGCGGCCGCTTGCCACCCTCGACCATGTTCGGGTGGGCGGTCGAGTTGAAGTTGAAGTCCGTCAGCTCGTTGTTGAGCAGGAACCCCCAACCCGGCACGACGATCCCGTTGCCGCCGGTGGACTCGATCGTGAACGTGTACGAGACGACCATCCCGTCGTCGTCCGCGACCGTCAGGTGCGTGGTCGAGGTGCCCTGGTCGCCCGCGCCGCTCCCGCCGGTGTCCGGCTCGCCGCAGTCGCCGCGCTCGACCGGGCTCGCCGCCGCGGTATCGCCGATCAGCGCGCGCCGCTCGGCCGCGAACTCGTCGGACAGCAGGCAGTCCAGCGGGACGTCCACGAAGTCGGCGTCCCCGAGGTAGGCGCCGCGGTCGGCGAACGAGAAGCGCGAGGCCTCGAGGAACCGGTGCAGCGCATCGGTCCGATCGTCCGCGCTGAGCTCGTAGCCCTTGAGGATGTTCAGCGCCTCGCCGACGGTCGAGCCGCCGCTGGACGGCGGGCCCATGCCCCAGACGTCGAGGCCGCGGTAGCCGACGCGCGTGGGCTCGCGCTCCGGCGCGTTGTAGTCCGCGATGTCCTGCTCGGTCATCAGGCCCGGCCGCCAGGTGTGGTTGGCGTCAGCGGCGATCGGGGGGTGCTGGGACGCCTCGGCCATGGCCGCGGCGATCTCGCCCCCGTAGAACCCGCGCTCGGCGCCGAGCTTGCCGATCCGCTTGTAGGCGCGCGCCATGTCCGGGTTGCGCAGGGTCGTGCCGACGTCGCGCGGCGTGCCGTCGGGGTCGAGGTAGAGCTCGGCACTCGACGGGACGTCGTCGAAGTAGTCGACGTTGCCCTGGGTCTGGTCGAAGAACGTCTGGTCGATCTCGAAGCCCCTGCGGGCGACCTTCGTGCCCGGCTTGAGCGCCTTGCGCAGCGAGGTCGTGCCGTAGCGGTCGAGCGCCTCGTCCCACGTGTCGACGGTGCCCGGGACACCGGCGGAGAGCCCGCTGTAGCGGGCGTCGTTGAACGGGAGCGCCGTGCCGTTCTCCATGAACGAGTCTGGCTGCATCGCCGACGGCGCGGTCTCGCGCCCGTCGATCGTGGTCACCTCGCCGTCCGGCGTCCGGATGAGCATGAAGCCGCCGCCGCCGATGCCCGACGAGAACGGCTCGGTCACGCCGAGCACGCCGGCCGCGGCGACCGCCGCGTCCACCGCGTTGCCGCCGTGGCGCAGCGTGTCGATC
>JBOGYU010000726.1:0-2107 GCA_050696935.1 Solirubrobacteraceae bacterium
CGGCTGGGCGGTCGAGCGCGTGAAGGAGGCGGCGCTGGCCTCGCCCGGCGACATGGCGGGCGCGGCACGTGCGGCGGCGGAGGCGATCCAGCGCGAAGACGAGGCCGCGAGCGCGGCGCTCGCCCGCTACGGCGCCGACGTGCTCGGCGAGCTGCTGCCGGCGGGTGCGCTGACCGTGATGACGCACTGCAACTCCGGCGCGCTCGCCGCGTCGGGCCGCGGCACCGGGCTCGGCGTGATCGCGGAGCTGGCCGACCGGCGGCCGCTGCGGGTGCTGGCCTGCGAGTCGCGCCCGCTGCTGCAGGGCGCGCGGCTGACCGTGTGGGAGCTGCGGCGGCTCGCGATCGAGCACGCGCTGCTCGTGGACTCCGCAGCCGCCGGGCTGATCCGCCGCGGCGAGGTCGCCGCCGTCGTCACCGGGTTCGACTGCGTGGCCGCCAATGGCGACGTGGCGAACAAGGTCGGCACCTACGGGCTGGCGCTCGCGGCCGGCGCCGCCGGGATCCCGTTCGTGGCCGCCGGCCCGTCCTCCTCGATCGACCTGCGCCTGCCCTCCGGCGACGCGATCGAGATCGAGGAGCGCGACGCCGCCGAGGTCCGTGCCGCCGGCGGCGCCCTGCTCACCGTGGAAGGCACCGCCTGCCGCAACCCGGCCTTCGACGTCACGCCCGCCGAGCTCGTGTCGGCGCTCGTGACCGAGCGCGGCGCGGCGCGGCCGGTGAACGCGGAAACGGTCGCCGGAGTGGCGTGAAGGTCGCCGTCACCGTCGCACTCGGCGACACCCGCATCGAGGAGCGGCCGGACCCCGTCTGCGGCCCCGGCGACGTCGTCTGCCGCGTCCTGGCGTGCGCGACCTGCGGGTCGGACGTCCACGGCTCGTACGTGGAGCGCAAGCTCCCGGCGGTGCTCGGCCACGAGCCGGCCGGCGAGGTCGTGGCCACCGGCGCGGAGGTGCGGGGACTTGCGGTCGGCGACCGGGTGGCGATCCACCATCACGCGCCGTGCGGGGAGTGCCGCCGCTGCCGGCACGGCCACGAGACGCTGTGCGAGCGCTTCCGGGAGACGGCCCTGGACCCGGGCGGGTTCGCGGAGTATGTCCGGATCGGCCCCGAGCTGGTGGGCGAGCTGCTGCCGCTGGACGGGCTCGATCCCGTCGCCGCGACGGTCACCGAGCCGCTCGGCTGCGCCCTGCGCGCGCAGGACCGCGCCGGGCTCGTCCCGGGCGACTCGCTGCTGGTGGTCGGCGCCGGCACGAGCGGGCTGCTGCACGTGGCGGCCGCCCATGCCCGGAGCGTGGACGCCGTGTGGGTGCGCGAGCCGGACCGCGCCCGGCTGGCCCGCGCCGAGACGTGGGGCGCCACGGCGCACGGCAACGAGCCGGTTGACGTCGCGATGGTCTGCACGGACCGGCCCGAGGCGATCGCCGCCGCGGCGGGGGCGGTCGCGCCGGGCGGGACGGTGTGCCTGTACGCGCCGACCGCCCCGGGAGCCCCGCTGGGCATCGACGGCTGGACCGTGTTCTCGCGCGAGCTGCGCGTCACCGCGAGCTGGTCGGCCGGGCCCGCCGACATGCGCGCGGCGCTCGAGCTCGTCCGCCGCGACGCGGTCCGCGTGGACGAGCTGATCACGCACCGCTTCCGGCTCGAGGAGACCGGAGCGGCGCTGGCCGCGCAGCGCGACGGGACGGCTTTGAAGGCGGTCGTGGTCCCGTGAGGGCCGCGGTCGGGTCGCGCCCGGAGATCGTGGCGCCGTGAGGGCGGCGGTGCTCTACGGACCGGGGGACCTCCGCGTGGAGGAGCACGTCCCCGAGCCGGCGGGCGAGGTGCTGGTGCGGATCGAGGCGGCGACCACCTGCGGCACCGACACCAAGATGTGGCGCCGCGGGCACCCGATCCTGGCGGAGTATCCCGCCCGGTTCGGCCACGAGATGGCCGGCGTGCGGGAGGACACGGGCGAGCGGGTGCTCGTCGGCGACTCCGTGGCGTGCGGGACCTGCCGCGCCTGCGCCGCCGGCCGGCCGCAGGTCTGCCGCGAGATGCGCTGGGTGCTCGGCGGCTTCGCCGAGCGGGTCGCCGCCCCGGAGGCCGCCCTGCACGCCGTCCCGGAC
>JBOGYU010000727.1:0-2106 GCA_050696935.1 Solirubrobacteraceae bacterium
GTGCCGTGCCACCCGGCGGCCCCGACCGCGTCGTCGCGCCGTGCCACCCGGCGGCCCCGACCGCGTCGTCGCGCCGCGATGATCGTCGCGGTCTGCTATCCGTCCGGCAGTGACCTATCGGCAGGAGAGCCGCGTCCGCTGGGGGCGGTCGGCGCGCGGCTGGGAGGCGCGGGCGGAGGCGCTGAGCCGCGCGACGATGCCGGTGTCGGCGTGGATGGTGGACGCGATCGCGCCCCAGCCCGGGCACGTGCTGCTCGAGCTCGCCGCCGGCCTCGGCGACACCGGCTTCCTCGCCGCCGAGCTGATCGAGCCGGGCGGGACGCTGATCTGCTCGGACCTCGTGCCCGAGATGCTCTCGGCCGCCCAGCGCCGCGCGGAGGCGCTCGGGCTCCGCAACGTCCGCTTCCGGCAGATCGACGCGGAGGCGATCGACCAGCCGGCGGCGAGCCTGGACGGCGTGCTCTGCCGCTGGGGCTACATGCTGCTCGCCGACCCCGACGCCGCGCTGCTCCAGACCCGCCGCGTGCTCAGGCCCGGCGGGCGGCTGGCGCTCGCCGCCTGGACCGGTGCCGACGACAACCGCTGGAGCGCGCAGCCGATCCGCGAGCTGGTCGCCCGCGGCCTGATGGACGAGCCGGACCCGTCCGGGCCCGGCCAGTTCACCTGGTCGCGGGAGGGCGCCGTCGCCGAGCACCTGGAGGCGGCGGGGTTCGTGGAGCACCACGTGGAGGTCGTCGACTTCCACATGCGCTACCGGTCCGTGCAGGATTGGTGGGACAGCGGGCGCGACATGTCGCTGCGCTTCAACGAGGCCACGGCCGCGCTCGACCCCGCCGTGACCGCCGAGGTGCAGGCCGCGCTCGCACGCGCAGCCGCCCCCTGGACCGGCGACGACGGCACGATCGCCGTCCCCGCCCGCACGTGGGTGGCGGTCGCCGGGGCATAAGGGGTTTCGCTCGCCGTACGTCGCAAGCTCCTCCCGGCGAGCGACGTTACAGTCCCCGCCCCATGTATTACGACGACGACGCGGATCTGACGCTCCTCGACGGCAAGACCGTCGCCATCCTCGGCTACGGCTCCCAGGGCCACGCCCACTCGCTCAACCTCAAGGACTCGGGCGTCGACGTGATCGTCGGCCTGCGGCCCGACTCGGCGTCCGTCGAGCAGGCCCGCTCCAACGGTCTCCAGGTCACCGACGTGGCCGACGCCGCCTCGCACGGCGACGTCGTGATGGTCCTGCTCCCGGACGAGAAGCACGGCGAGGTGTGGGAGGAGCACATCCGCGACGGGATCGCCCCCGGCAACCTGCTGCTGTTCGGCCACGGCTTCTCGATCCACTACGGCGAGGTCCAGCCGCCGCCCGAGGTCGACGTCGCGCTCGTCGCGCCCAAGGGCCCCGGCCACCTCGTCCGCCGGCAGTTCCTCGAGGGCAGCGGCGTCCCCGGACTGGTCGCCGTCCACGCCGATCCCGGCGGCGGCACGCTCCCGCTCACGCTCGCCTACGCGAAAGGCATCGGCTGCACGCGCGGCGGCGTGATCGAGACCACGTTCAAGGACGAGACGGAGACCGACCTGTTCGGCGAGCAGGCCGTCCTCTGCGGCGGGGTGTCGGAGCTGGTGCGGGCCGGTTACGAGACGCTCGTCGACGCCGGCTACGACCCGAAGCTCGCCTACTTCGAGTGCCTGCACGAGCTCAAGCTGATCGTCGACCTGATGTACGAGAAGGGCATCACCGGCATGCGCTTCTCCGTCTCCAACACCGCCGAGTACGGCGACCTCACGCGCGGCCGGCGGATCATCTCCGACACCACGCGCCAGGCGATGAAGGACGTCCTCGGCGAGATCCAGTCCGGCGCCTTCGCGCGCGAGTGGATCGCCGAGAACCGCGCCGGGCAGGAGAACTTCCGCCGCATGCGCGAGGAGCAGGCCGGCCACCAGATCGAGCGCGAGGGCAAGGAGCTGCGTTCGATGATGGACTGGATCGAGACCGGGTTCTAGCGCTGCCACAATCTGAGGGCCATGGCCGACGAGCAGACCTCATCGGGCTGGCTGCCGCCCAGCGCGCCGGGCGGGCGGCCCGCGCCGCGCTTCGAGCCGGCTCCGCCC
>JBOGYU010000728.1:0-2103 GCA_050696935.1 Solirubrobacteraceae bacterium
GGGCGGCGTCGTGCGCGGCCACCTCCCGGCGCAGGTGTCCGATGGCGTCCTGCGCCGCGGCGCGATCGTCGACTGAGCGGACAGAGAAGCGCACCGGCCCGGGCCATCCGCGAGCCCGCTCCCGCTCAAGCGCAGAATCCGGCATGACCGCGGCGTTCAGGACCGCCAGGCGCTCGCCATCCTCGTCTACGACGACATGCAGGGACAGCTCAGTACCGACAATCACGTACTGGTCGTCGGCGCCCGCGTACGGCAGCACGGCAAACTCATCGCTGAGGTCGTCCGAGACGAGGTCGTCGACCTCCGCCGAATACAGGTCGCGCTCGAGCTCCAGCGTGTCGCGCGAACGCCGCGTGAGCCGAACGTGAACTACCGGCGCGTCGCCGCGGCGGCGGGCCGCGTCGGCACGGGCATCCGCCGCCAACGTGGTCTCTACCTCGGTCAGCAGGACGCCGGCGGTCGCGGGGCGGTCGGCCGGTTCGGCGGCGAGGCAGCGGCCGACGATGGCGCTGATGCCGGCCGGCAGTCGTGGCCGGGCGGTTTCGAACGCCGCCAGCAGCACGTCGGCGGGACGCCGGTCGTCGGGATACGGGTCAGCGCCGCTGACCGCGAAGACTGTTAGCGCCGCCCAGGCGTGCACGTCACGCGTGGCCATGTACTGCGTCGGCGTGTCGGCCTCCGGCGGCGTGAACGGCAGCGACTCGCCGCCCACCGTGACGCCCGGCGCTAGCCGCCGCTGGAGCTTGGCGATGCCGAAGTCGATGATGACCGGCCGGTCGCCGCCGTCAAGCAAGATGTTGGCCGGCTTGAGATCGCGGTGCACCACGCCCTGGCGGTGGATGAGCTCGAGCGCCCCGAGGATCGGGCCGCCATAGCGCTCCCACCAGCGGTCCCAGGAGAGCGCTCCCCGCTCGCGCAGGCGGTCCTGTAGGCGCGTCGGGTACCAGGGGAACACGAGGTACCGCTGCTCAGTCGCCTCGTCTCGCCCCACCTCGAGGAGGCGGACGATGTTCGAGTGCGCCAGACGCGCGAGCGCCTCCTGCTCGCGTTCGAATCCCGCGCGCCGCCATCGGTCGTCGGTCGCCGCCGGGAGCAGCTTGAGCGCGACCTGCCCGTGCTGTCCGTCCAGGTCGTATGCCTCCACAACCGACGCCATCCCGCCCTCGACCCTCTTGCCGACAACGGCCCAACGACCGCCGATGATCTGACGCTCGTCGGCGGGGCGCAGGTCGGGCTCCGTCATGCCGGCCAATCCTATGCGGGCTGACGAAGTCGCGACCACGGCCGAATCACGGGCTTCGGCGAGGACGTCATCGAGCCTCTCCTCCCGATACGCCGGCTGAAGAACCCTTCCCGCGCTCCGGTCACCCCGAATAGACATCGTGCCGAGCCTTGAGCTTGCGGCCCGTGCGGAAGTCCGTGCTTGGAAATACAAGAACGGACCGCTCCTGCGCCGGACTCGGCAGATGCGGCATCGACGCGCCTTCAGGCAACTTCCGCTTCGGCGTGGTCGGAGCGGCGGGGCCGAGCAACTGGCGCACTACCGCTTCCGGTTGACAGCAGCGGCCCCGAACCGCGTCCGCCCGCGTTGCGCCATCCCCGTGCGACTCGGCACTGCGGCCTTGGCAGACCGCACCGACCGACGCGCTTCTTCGTCGCCTGAAGGGAGCGAACAGACCGCCGCCGCCTCGGGTGCGGCAGCGGGTGTTCTCCTTCATCCACGTCGATGACGCCGTCGGCGCGACCGGTCGCGGGCGTCGAGCGCTGGGCGTCTGGCATCGACAACGTGGCCGCTGCGCGACTGACTGGCGGTCTACGCGGCCGCCCCTCGGCGCCAAGCGGCCGCGCCGCGTCCCGGTCTTGGCTGGCACGGCTGGCGGCCGGCCCGACGGCCGCGCTGGAGCAGCTGGGGCGAGGGGTTCGGTGCGGCGCCGCGGTGAGCGCGGGTCACGTCCGGCAGATTGCTGGGACTGCCGTGTCGTCAGGCCATGCCGATCTTCGGCCGCCGCCGGTTGCGCAGAGCTCGGGAGGCGGCCGCGCTCGCAGCGCTCGAACGTGCACGGCGCCGCGAGCGCCTCTTGGACGCCGCGCGCGCGTGGAAGG
>JBOGYU010000729.1:0-2094 GCA_050696935.1 Solirubrobacteraceae bacterium
GCGAGCGCCTGCGCCGCGCCCGCCGGCGGGCCGACGCGCGCGAGCCGCTCAAGGACGCGCTCGAGACGTTCGACCGCCTCGGCGCCCGCGCGTGGGCCGAGCGCGCCCGCGCGGAGCTGCGCGCGACCGGAGAGCAGCAGGCCCGGCGCGCGGAGACGGCCGTCGAGCAGCTCACCCCGCACGAGCTCCAGATCGCGGTGCTGGTGGCCCAGGGCATGACCAACCGCGAGGCGGCGGCGGCGCTCTTCCTCTCCCCCAAGACGATCGAGTACCACCTCGGCCAGATCTACCGCAAGCTCGACGTCCGCGGCCGCGCCCAGCTCGCCCGGCTGATGGCGATGGAGCAGCCCGAGTCCGCGGCGCTCGCGCTGTCGTAGCGATGCTGCTGCGCCGCGACGGCGACGCGGTGATCGCGATCGGCCAGCCCGCCCACGCGTGGCTCTCGGGCCAGCTCGCGCGGGCGTGGGGGAACGCCGAGTTCGGGGCGGTCGAGCCGTGGGAGGAGGTGTGCCTGGGCGCCGAGCAGCACGACATCGGCATGGCCGGGTGGGAGCGGCGGCCCACCCTGAACCCGGCCACCGGGCTGCCGCGCTCGTTCATGGAGCTCGAGCTCGACGAGCACCTGGCGATCTGGTCCTCCGCCGCCGCGCAGGTGCTGCCGCAGAGCCGGTACGCGGCGCTGCTCGTATCGATGCACGGGACGGCGCTGTACTCGCGCCGCGACCCGGAGCGGCCGGGCGTGCGTGCGTTCCTGGCGGGGCAGCGAGCGCTGCAGGAGGAGCTGCTCGCCGCGCTGCGCGCCGACCCGCGCACGGAGGCGGCCGCCGAGGACGCCGTCGTGCGGCGCAACCAGCGGCTCGTCTGGACCTGGGACTCGCTCTCGCTCGGCCTGCTGCTCGACTGGTCGCCCTACGTGCTGGAGGCCGTGCCGGCGGCGGAGGGCGACCTGGACGTCGCCGTGCGGGGCCGGCTCGAGGACGGGGTCACGCTCGATCCCTGGCCGTTCGCCGCTGATCGGCTGACTGTGCGGTGCGAGGGCCGCCGGCTGACGGGGCGCTTCCAGGACGAAGAGGCGATGCGCGCCGCGCTCGCCGCCGCTCCGTGGGTGACGCTCGAGATCGATCTGGCCGCTCCGTATCACATGTGATACAGTTCGATGGGATGGGCGATGTGAGCATCCGGGAGCTGCGCAATCACGGCGGCGACGTCGTCGACCGCGCCGCGCGCGGCGAGCAGATCACGATCACGCGGGCGGGGAAGGCTGTCGCGGAGCTGCGTTCCCTGTCCCCCGCGGCACTGACTGCCGACGCGCTGCTCGCGCGGTGGCGGCATCTTCCCGCTGTCGATCCCACGGCCCTGCGCGCTGACATCGACGAGTTCGTGGATCCTGGCCTTTGACGGCGCCGCACCGACCGGCTCAAGGCATTCTCGACACCTCGGCGGTGATCGTGCTTCCCCGGCTCGCGGATGCCGCTGCGCTCCCGATCGAGCCGCTCATCACCACGGTCACCCTCGCCGAGCTCTCGGTCGGCCCACTCGTCGCGCGGGATGAGGAGCAGCGCGCGGCGCGACTGGCGCATCTCCAACAGGCCGAGTCCGACTTCGACGCGCTGCCGTTCGACGTGGCGGCCGCACGCGCGTTCGGACGCGTGGCGGCGTCGCTCCGTGAAGCCGGTCGCAAGCCCGCGGCACGCGCGTACGACGCGATGATCGCCGCGACCGCGCTGGCCCGCGGGCTTCCCGTCTACACGTGCAACCCCGTGGACTTCGTCGGGATTGACGGGCTCCAGGTCGTCGCGGTGCCCGCGCCGCCGGTCGCCTGACAGGTCAGTCGAGCTGCTCCTCGAGCCGGGCGACGTCGTCGCGCGCGCGGTCGACGGCCGCGCGCGCGGTGTCCAGCTCGGCGCGGGCCTCGTCCGCCTGCTCGCGGGCCTCCTCGGCGGCGGCGAGCGCGGCCTCGAGACGCGAGGCGGCGCGGTCGGCCTCGCGCTCGGCGCGCGTGAGCTCGCGCTCGCGGGCGCGCCGCTCGGTGCGGGCCTCGCGCAGCTCCGCCTCCAGCCGCCGGCGCCGCTCCCGCTCCTCGCGTTCGGCGGC
>JBOGYU010000730.1:0-2092 GCA_050696935.1 Solirubrobacteraceae bacterium
ACACGGTGCCGCCGAGCACGATCACCGAAACCGCACCAAGGCTCGCGCCGTTCGAAACGCCGACGATGCCGGGATCGGCGAGCGGATTGCGCAGCAGGCCCTGGAGCAGCGCGCCGGACGCCGCGAGCGCGCCGCCGACGAGCGCGGCGGCGAGGACGCGCGGCAGCCGAAGGTCGCGCACGATCACGCTCTCGGTGGACCCGCCGCTCCCGAGGAGCGCCGCGAGGATGTCGCCGGGCGCGATCGGCACCGCCCCGACGAGCACGCCCGCGGCCATGCTCGCCGCGAGCGCCGCGCCGAGCGCGATCAGGACGGCGAGGGTCCGCACCTAGCGGAAGGCCTCCGGATGGAGCAGCCGGGCGTAGGCCTCGGCGGCCTCGCCGACGCGTGGCCCGGGCCGGCTGACGAGGCTGCCCGAGATGGGGTGGATCCGCCCGGTGCGCACGGCCATGATGCCGCCCCAGCCGGGGCGGGCGGCCACCTGCTCCGGGGTCACGCCGTAGTCCGCGTCGCCGAGCACGATCACCTCGGGGTCGCTCCGGACGAGCTCCTCGGCGGAGAGCTGCGGATAGGGGCTGCCGGCGCCAGCCGCGACGTTCACGCCGCCGGCGATCTCGATGAGCTCGTGGATGAAGGAGCCGGGGCCGACGGTGAACGGCTTCGCGGGGTCGGAGGCGTCGACCTCGTGGAACACGCGGGGCTTCGGCGAGAGGCCGGCGGTCCGGGAACGGACGGCCTCGAGCTGCGCGGCGATGTCGGCGGCGAGCCGCTCGCCGTCGGCCCCGACGGCTCGGCCCAGGAGGATCGCCGTCTCCGCCACATCGGCGAGGCCCTGGGGATCGACCACCAGGACCGTGGTCGTCTCCGCGAGCTTCTCGATGGTGCCGTCGGAGAACAGCACCGTGACCACGAGGTCCGGCCGCAGCGCGACGACGCGCTCGACGTTCACCTGGACGCCGCCGACCTTCTCCTTCTCCCGCGCCGCGGCGGGCTCGTCGGAGAAGTCGTCCACGCCGACGACACGGTCGCCGGCGCCGAGCGCGAAGAGGAACTCCGTGTTGGACGCGCCGATGGAGACGATGCGCCGCGGCGGGGCCGCGATGGTGACCGAGCGGCCCTGGAAGTCGGTGACCGTGACCGGCGTCGCAGTCGGGCTCGCGGTCGGTGTCGGGGTCGGGACGGCCCCGGGAAGGGGGGATGCGCCGCTGCCGCAGGAAGCGACGAGGACTGCCGCGAGGAGGGAGCCGAGGAACGCGCGCCGTCCGATGTCCATCTGACCTCACCCTTTCACGCGAAGGTGTGTTGGCCGCGAGCGGGCATCCAGGCGACCCGAGTTCGGACACGAGGTCCTTCACGGTGGCGCGACCCTGCCGGAATCTCACCGGCTTCGCTGGATGACCGCGTATGCAGTTGTGGCTGGATGCTAGCGCGCCCGCCGCTCGTGTGCCGCGTCCCAGAGGGCGCGCCAGAGGGAGCGGCGCTCGGCCTCGGCCGGAGGCCGGCCGGCGATCTCGCGGTACGCGAGCACCGCGTGTCCGGCGAGGCGGCCCCAGGCCTTCGGCACCGCGGCCGAAGTGTCCCGGGCAAGCTCCGGATGCCGCCGGATCGTCGCCTGGACGGCCTCCCCGACCGGATCGCCGAGCTCGGTGAGCGGTGCGGCGGCCTCGGCCCCGGGCCGCGGGCAGACGTCCGGATGGAGGAGCCTGGCAAGGATCTCGACGCCGTCCACGAGCCGAGGCCCGGGCCGGCTGAAGTACGCGGCGCCGTCCGCGACGAACACGCGTCCGGACCGAGCGGCGGGCAGCTCGGCGAAATGGGGCCGGCAGGTCACGGCGACGGCCTCGGCCCGCGCGCGGGCCGCGTCGAAGCCGCAGGGCATGAGGACAAGCACGTCCGGCCGCGCGGCGATCACCTCGGACCAGTCCACCTCGCGCGATCGCTCGCCCGGCGCGCCGAGGACGTCGACCCCGCCGGCAAGCGCCACCTGCTCAGGCACCCAGTGGCCGCCCGCGAACAGCGGGTCGAGCCACTCGAGGCACGCCACCCGCGGGCGCGGCCGCCCGGCGACGCGCGCGGCCACGCGGTCGAGCCG
>JBOGYU010000731.1:0-2089 GCA_050696935.1 Solirubrobacteraceae bacterium
CCGCGCCGACGCGCTCGCCGAGATCGCGCTCAGCGGCGCCCCCCGGACCCAGGTCGTCCTGCACGTCGACCACGCAGCGCTGGCATGCACCGCAAACTCAGCCGCCGAGCGCGCGGGCGAGCTGTGCGCATTGGAGGACGGTCCCGCCGTCCCCTCTGAGACCGCGCGCCGTCACGCCTGCGACGCCGAGCTGGTATCCGCCCTGCCGCGCGCGGACGGCACGACAGATCACAGCCGCAAGCGACGCGTCGTCTCTCCGGCACTGCGCGCCCAGCTCGACCGGCGCGACCGCGGCTGCCGCTACCCCGGCTGCACGCGCCGGCACGGCATCCACGCCCACCACATCCGTCACTGGGCGCACGGCGGCCGCACCGACCAAGCCAACCTGATCCTGCTCTGCCGGTTCCATCACCGGCTCGTGCACGAGGGCGGCTTCACCATCGAGCGGCTCCGCGGAGCCGCGACCTTCCTCCGCCCCGACGGCCGCCCGATCCCGGACATCCCGTCACGCGAGGAGTGGCAGCCCCCACCCACCCGCCTCGCCGCATAGTGAGACCTGCATCGACGTGCGGGGCGGGCGGCTCAGAGCGCGAGCTGCTGGTACGCCATCGACTGGAACGACAGGCGGTGCAGCGGGGAGACGCCGAGGCGCCCGATGGCGGCGCGGTGCTCGGGCGTGGAGTACCCGACGTGGGCGGCGAACTCCCAGCCCGGGTAGTGCTCCTCCATCCGCCGCATGAACCGGTCGCGCGTGACCTTGGCGATCACGGAGGCGGCCGCGATGGCGGCGCTCGTCGCGTCGCCTCCCACGACCGGACGCTGGTCGAACCCCGTGTCTGGGACCGGGAAGCCGTCCGAGAGGCAGAGGCAGCCCTCGCGGCCGACCCGGCGAAGCGCGTCGGCGAGCGCGGCGAGGTTGGTCTTGTGCAGGCCGCGCTCGTCGATCCCGCGGACGCAGCGCGACGTGATCGCGACGCGAGTGGCAGCGCGCAGGACGCGCGGGTAGAGCTGCTCGCGCATCTCGGGCGTGTGCTGCTTGGAGTCGTTCAGCGCCGAGAGCGCGCGCAGGTCGGAGAGGGTCAGGCGCTCGTAGTCGAACAGCACGGCCGCGGCCACGAGCGGGCCGGCGAGGCAGCCGCGGCCCGCCTCGTCGGCGCCGGCCACGAAGCGGACGCCGAGCCGGCGGTCGAAGCGGAAGAGCCGGCTACCGGACGTGCGCTTGCGCTTCGGGCGACCGTTCGACTCGGGGTGGCTGTTCGAGGCCGCGGGGTCGGCGTGGCCGTTCGAGGCCGCGGGGTCGGCGTGGCCGTTCGAGGCTGCGGGGTCGGGGTGGCCGTTGGAGGCGGCGGCCTCAGAGGAGGCCGATGCGGTCGGGAGGCCAGTAGGTGGCGAAGGCCGCGCCGATGATCCACTCCTCGGGGATCGGTCCCCAGAACCGGCTGTCGTCGGAAGAGCCACGGTTGTCGCCCATCATGAAGTAGTGCCCGGCTGGAATCGTCACCTCACGCGGGAAGTCGCATCCCTCGCCGCCTCCGCAGGGCTCCGCGAACGACTCGTCCTGCGGCTCGCCGTTCAGGATGACGCGCCCGCGGTCGATGGTGAGCTCGTCGCCCGGGCCGGCGACAATCCGCTTGATGAAGTTCACGTCCGCGCGGTCGCGGGTGGGCCGGGCGCAGACCTGGCCATCCGGCGGCGGGCCGCCTCCGCACTCGTTGCCACGCTCGGCGCCGACCGGCGGGTGGAAGACCACGACGTCGCCCACCTCGGGCTCTCCGAAGCGGGCGCCGATGCGGTTGACGAGGACGCGCTGCCCGATCTCGAGGGTCGGGACCATCGACTCGCTCGGGATGCGGTACGGCTTGACGAGGAACGCCTGGATCCCGAGGGCCAGGCCGAGCGCGACGGCGACGATGAGGACCAGCTCGAGCAGCGAGCCGGACGCCGACGACGTCTTCGCCGCCACGGGGCCTACTTGGGCTCGTCGGAGGCGGCGGGCTCGTCGTCCCCGGCAGGCTCGTCGGCCTGGGCGGCGGCCTCGGCGCCGGCGGCGGCCTCGACCTCGGCCGTCTCGGCGGCGGCAGCCTCGGAC
>JBOGYU010000732.1:0-2088 GCA_050696935.1 Solirubrobacteraceae bacterium
GCCTCCAGGCGCGCCAGCCCGGCGGCGGCCAGCGCCGCGAGCGCCTCGGCCTCGGCGATCTCCTCGGGAGCGAACTCGCGCCGCTCGTGGCTGATCAGGATCGCGACCCGGCGCACCTCGCCGTCGTGGGCGATCGGGACGAACAGGGCGGAGGCGACCGAGTAGCGCTCGACGTTGTCGGCCCGGATGGCGTCCGACTCGCGCGCGTCCGGCACGTGGTGGGACTCGCCGGTGGCCACCACGCGGGCGACGCCGGACGGGCTCCCGTCGAGCGCCATGCCGTAGCCGCCGCCGTCGGAGCTCGTGGCCTCGCCGCCGGCGCGGTCCTGGGCGACCTCGAAGACGTGCACCAGGTCGGCCGCCAGCGCCTCCGCGTACGCGGCGGTCAGCGCCTCGCAGAGCGCCTCCGGGGTAGGGGCAGCCGCCGCCTCGCGCGCGAGGCGGTGCATGGGGTCCAGAACGGGTTCGGTGCCTGCGCGTGGGGTCGAGTCGAGTACGGGGTGGCCTTCCCTGCGGCCGAGGGGTCGTCCCGTGTATCGGCCCTGCGGTAGGGCGTCTTGACGGACGTTCGTCCGGGTCCGCACCTAAAGGGACAGTCCCTTATGTTCAGCAGGCGCCCGGGTTCTGGGCGCAGAAGTCCTCGAACTGCTCGGCGTCGGAGCCGGCCGGGGGCGGCGTGTCGTTCGTCGGGCCGTCGGCCGTCGCGTCCGGCGCGGTGGCCCCGCCGCCGGACTCCTCGGGGGCGACCGCGGTCTCGGGCGCGGCGGGGGCCGCCGCTCCCGTCTCCTCCTCGGGCGGGACGACCGTGGCGTCCGGCTCCGTGGTCGCGCCGTCCTCCGTCGCGGCGTCCTCCTGCGTGGCGTCGTCCGCGGTGCCGCCGCCCGGCGGCTCCTCGGCCTCGGGGACGGGCATGCCGGCCGGCGGGCCGGGGGCCTGGGGCGCCAGCGGATCGTCGCCGCCGCAGCCGGCGACGGCGATGGCCAGGAGCGCGGCGGCCAGGAGCGCGATCGCGCGCGGCACGCGCCTCACTCCGTGACGCGCGGCAGCGCCGACATGCGCCGGCCGCAGGTCGGGCAGTCGTTGAGGTCCTTCTGGGCGGGCTGGTCGCACCAGTTGCAGAAGCGCAGGGTCTCGACGGCCCAGGGCAGCCGGGAGCGGGACGGGTGGAGCGGCAGCAGCTTCCCGACCACCTCCAGCTCCTCGCCGGTCTCGCGATCGCGGTACACGCGGTCGGGCTCTGCCTCCAGGAGGATCTCGCGGCCCGTGGAGGGGGCGCGGAGACGGTACATCTGGCCTGACATGCGGGCGGACCTTAGCAGCGGACCTCGACGTAGCATGCCGCCCGGTGCGCGTCCTGATCTTCCACGGATACCTGCTCTCGGGGACCGGATCCAACGTCTACAACGCCGCGCTCGCGGAGGCGCTCGTGCGCGCCGGGCACGAGGTGCACCTGGTCTGCCAGGACCGCGATCCGCTCGCCTTCGGCTGGGTCGACGCCGCGGGCGACTGGGACGCGGGCGAGCTGCGCGTGAGACATAAAGGGTCAGACCCTCTATGCACGGTCTACCGGCCCGACATCGGCGGCCTGCTGCCGCTGTACGTGGCCGACCGCTACGAGGGCGTCGACGCCCGCCCGTTCCCGGAGTTGACCGAGGAGGAGGTCGACCGCTACGTGGCCGCCAACGTCGCCGCCGTGCGGGAGGTGGCCGAGCGGGTGCGACCCGACGTGGCGCTCGCGAACCACCTCGTGATGGGCCCGCTCGTGCTTGCCCGCGCATTGGACGGCGTCCCGTACGCGGTGAAGGTCCACGGCAGCGCGCTGGAGTACACGGTGAAGCCGTATCCGCGCTTCCTGCCCCACGCGCGCGAGGGCCTGGCGGGCGCGCGAGGGATCCTCGTCGGCTCGCGCCACACCGCCGAGAGCCTGTGGGCGGCGATGGACGACCCGTCGGTGCGCGAGCGGACGAGGCTGGGGCCGCCGGGCGTCGACGTCGAGCGCTTCGCCCCGCGCGGGCGCGACGAGGCGCGGGCCGGCCTGGAGGCGCTGAGGGCGCGGCTGGCGGCGGGGGACGAGCCCCCGGGCGGCGA
>JBOGYU010000733.1:0-2081 GCA_050696935.1 Solirubrobacteraceae bacterium
CGCCCCGGCAGTGCGCGGCGACCGCCTGCGCGTCGTCCGTCCCGGCGGCGTCCTCCGCGATCTCGGCGGCGCGGCCCGCGCGCTCGCGGTCGCCGGCCAGCATCGCCAGCCGGGTGAGCCGGGGCAGCCACCGCCCGCGCACGCGGTCCGGGTAGTCGGCCGGGTCGAGGATCGGGGCGAGCGCGTCGAGCGCCTGTTCCGGACACCCCTCCTGCTCGGCGAGCAGCGCGGTCGCCGCCAACAGGATGGCGGCGGCCTCCGGGTCGAGGACGGCGTCGTCGCCGAACGGGAACGACGGTTCCGTGGCGGCGAGGAGCAGGTCGCGGGCGTGGTCGTGGTCGCCGCGATGACCGGCGACCAGCGCCGCGAGACCGTGGCCGAGAACCACCGACGTCGGCGTCCGCACCAGCTCGGACGCGGTGTCGGGGTGCCCGCGCAGGATGATCCCGACCTCCTCGGTGGTCTCCTGCCACCGGCCCGCCCAGTAGCCGCGTACCGCGCCGGCGAGGTGGAGCTCGCCAGGTAGGGCGCGGTGCGGCGCCGTCCGGCGGGCGAGCGCCGGCGAGGCGGACACGTCCCGGGCGAGTGGACCGACGTCGAGCAGCCGGGTCAGGTCCAGCATCGACCCGGCCGGTCGGCCGGTCTCGACGGCTTCGCCAAGCCGCAGGTGCAGGTCGCGCCACAGGTCGGAGATCTCGTCGGCGGCGAGCGCCTGCGCCACCTCGGCCGCGGCGTCGGTCAGGCGGCCGTGCCGGTAGTGCAGATAGGCCAGGATCCATCGCATCTCGGCGGCGTGTTCGGCGTCCGGGGCCCGGGCGAGGAGCAGCCGCGCCTCCGTCGAAGGCTCGCGGCCGAGCGAGAACAGCAGCCGGGCGAGGGTCACGGTCAACGCGTCACGCAGGTCCGCGGCGAGCGAGGGCTGGGCGACGACGTAGCGCAGCAGCTCCACCACCAGGTGGGGGTCGTCCGAGGCGACCGCCGCGGCGTGGCCGGCCACCCAGCACCCGGTCCAGTCGTCGACCGGTACCCGTGCGGCGGCGAGCTGTTCGGCGACTCGGCCTGCGGCCGCGCCACAGTCGGCGAGCCGCTCGGCCAGGTGACGGTGCAGCACGGCCCGCATGCTGGCCGGTGTCCGCTGCCGAAGTGCCTGCCGGACAACGGGATGGCGGAACGAGAGCCACTCGGCGGACTCGCCGATGAGTCCGGAGTGGAGGGACTCCTCGACCACTCCCGCGAGCTCGCCCAGCGGCAGGCCGAGCACGGCCGCGAGGTCGTGGACGGTGAAGGCGTCGCCGAGCAACGCCGCCCAACGCAACGCCTCCCGGGTCTCGTCGGAGAGGAAGGCCACGTGGTCGGTGATCCTGGTGACGAGCGCCGGCGGCAGCTCGGGGGGCTCGGCCGCATACGCGTCGGCGCCGTCCACCACGATCCGCCCCTCGTCGACCAGCTTGTCGACGATCTCCTTGACATAGAAGGGATTCCCGGCCGCGGCGGCGACCAGTCGGCGCAGCTCGCGGCTGGGCGGGGCGCCGACGAGCCGCTCGACGAGCGTGTGCACGGCCGCGTCCGGCAGCGGTCGCAGGCACACGACGAGGTTGCCGCGCAGCGCGAGGTCGACGCGCAGGCGCTCCAGCTCGGCCGGGCCCGGGCGGGGCCGGCACGCGCCCAGGAGGACCAGCGGCAGCTCCTCGGTCAACCCGACCAGGCGCCGCCACACCCGCAGGCTGTCCTCGTCCGCCCATTGGAGGTCGTCCGCGACCACCACGAGCGGACCGGTGGCGCACAGCTCCCGGATCACGGACACCGCCTCCCGCACGGTGGCCTCGTCCGCCGGGCCGGCGAGGGCGACCGTGCGGTCCGACGTGGTCAGGCAGGCCGAGATGAGGCGCAGCGGGTAGGCCGCGCCGAGGTCGTCGGCCGCGGCGTACCCGACCCGGAGGCCACGCACCGCGTCGCCGGCGAGCAGCTCGGCCAGCAGCGCCGACTTGCCGATCCCCGCGGGCCCGTGGAGCAACAGCGCCGCGCCCAGCCCGTTCGCCGTGGCCGCCACCGCCGCCCGCAGCCCGGCGAGGGTCTCCGCC
>JBOGYU010000734.1:0-2076 GCA_050696935.1 Solirubrobacteraceae bacterium
CCGCCGCGCGGATCGAGCCCGAGGCGGCGCCGTCGGACAGCGTCGCCGCGATGCGCCGCCGGCTCGCGGTGGCCGTCTGCGAGGAGCTCGAGCGGCGCAAGCGGCGCATGCGGGTGATGACCTACGACGACCTGCTCACGCGGCTGCGCGACACGCTGCGCGGGCCCGGGGGCGAGGCCGCGGCGGCCCGGCTGCGGGCGCGCTACCGCGTCGTGCTCGTCGACGAGTTCCAGGACACGGACCCGGTCCAGTGGGAGATCATGCGCCGCGCGTTCGGCTCCGGGGACGTCACGCTGGTGCTCATCGGCGACCCGAAGCAGGCGATCTACGCGTTCCGGGGCGCCGACGTCTACGCCTACCTCGACGCCGCCAACGCCGCCGACGCGCGCGCCACGCTGCAGGTGAACTGGCGCAGCGACCAGGGGCTGATCGACGCCTACGACGCGCTCTTCGGCGGCGCGAAGCTGGGTCACGAGGGGATCGTCTACCGCAAGGTGCGGGCCGCCGACCCGGACCGGCCGCCGCCGCTGCCGGGCCCGCCGCTGCGCGTCCGCATCGTGCACCGCGACGATGTCCAGGTCACCCGCGGCGGGTACGCGAGCAACGCCCCTGCGCGCGAGCACATCGCGAAGGACCTCGCCGCCGACCTCGTCCGGCTCCTCTCGTCCACGCCGGTCAAGCCGGGTCAGGTCGCCGTGCTGGTGCGGACCCATCGCAACGCCGCGCTCGTGCGCGACGCGCTCGACGCCGTCGCCATCCCGGCGGTGATCAACGGTGCCGGGAGCGTGTTCGGGACGCCGCCGGCGCGCGACTGGCTGCGGCTGCTGGAGGCGATCGAGCGGCCGGCGTCCGCGCCGCGGGCGCGCGCGGCCGCTCTGACGGCGTTCCTGGGCTGGAGCGCGGCCGGCGTGGCGTCCGCCGGCGAGGGCGAGTGGGAGGAGGTCCACCGGCGGCTGCACCAGTGGGCGCGGGTGCTGCGCGAGAAGGGCGTCGCGGCGCTGGCGGAGACGATCATGCTGGCCGAGGGGCTGCCCGCGCGCGTGCTGTCGGCCGTTGACGGCGAGCGCAGCCTCACCGACCTGCGGCACGTCGGCCAGCTCCTGCACGCGGCGGCGACGACCGAGCAGATGGGCGCGACCGCGCTCACCTCGTGGCTGCGCCAGCGGATCGCCGCGGCGGAGCAGGAGACGGGCGACGAGGAGCGCAGCCGGCGGCTGGAGTCCGACGCCGAGGCGGTCCAGGTGCTGACGATCCACCGCAGCAAGGGGCTCGAGTTCCCCGTCGTCTACCTGCCCTTCCTGTGGGAGCCGGGCTACATCCCGCCGGGCCGGCAGCCGGTGTTCTTCCACGACCCGGACGCGGGGGACGCGCGGACGATCGACGTCGGGCTCGACGGGCCGGACTTCCCGCGCCACCAGGCGCAGCACCGCACCGAGGCGCGCGGCGAGGACCTGCGGCTCGCGTACGTGGCGCTGTCGCGGGCGCGCCACCAGGCGGTCGTGTGGTGGGCGGGGTCGTGGGACAGCCGGGACTCCGCGCTCGGGCGGCTGCTGTTCGCGCGCGACGACGAGGGGAACGTGGCGCCGGTGGGCTCGGCGACGCCGACCGACGCCGCGGTGACCGCGCGGTTCGAGGCGCTCGCGGCGGCGGCGCCGGGGTGCATCGGCGTGGAGCGCTCGGCGCTCGGCCTGCCCATGTCGTGGTCCGGGCCGCTGGAGGAGGACATGGCGCTCGCGGCCGCCCGGTTCGACCGCAGCCTCGACCGGGGCTGGCGGCGCACGTCGTACTCGGACATCGCGGCGGGTGCGTACGAGGCGCGCGTGGCGAGCGAGCCGGAGGAGGCCGTGGTCGACGACGAGCCGGGCGGCGTGGAGTACGGCACGTTCGTGCACCGGGTGCTCGAGGCGACCGACTTCGCGGCGGCCGACCTCGAGGCGGAGCTCGCCGCGCGGGTCGCCGAGTCGCTGGCGCTGCGCTCGGTCGAGATCGGGGACGAGGCGGCGGTGGTGGCCGGGCTGCGGGCGGCGATCGAGGCTCCGCTCGGGCCGCTCGGCGCCCGCCTGCGCGACGTGACGC
>JBOGYU010000735.1:0-2060 GCA_050696935.1 Solirubrobacteraceae bacterium
GGCGGACGCCAACGGTGCGCCGAACCCGCTCGAGGCGGCCAGCGAGCGCGTGAAGGCTGCGGTGCGCGAGGCGGCCGGCGACGAAGCCGCCTGACGGCTCCGGCGAACTGCGGCTTTGAGGGAGCGGGTCCGGGGTGACCCGTCGCGCCCCCGAACCCGCCTCATTACAAGCCGCAGTTCGCTGGTCCCGGCGATCAACGCCGGAGGTGGACCTCGCCCGCGTCGAGGACGGTGATCGCTCCGTCGGCCAGCCGCACGCGCAGGCCGCCCCGCTCGTCGATCCCCGCTCCGACGCCCTCGCCGCCGTTCCACCTGACCGGCCGGTCGAGCAGGGCGTCGCGCGCGCGCAGCGCCGCGAGCGCGTCGTCCGCCGCCTCCGCCAGCCGGTGCTCGAGCGCGGCCAGCAGCTCCGCCAGCACGGCTTCCAGCTCCTCCGGCGTCCGGCCGAGCGTTCCCGCTCCCGCCGGCAGGTCCCCCTCCTCGAGTGCCGCGTTCACCCCGATCCCCACGACCGCCCAATGCTCCTGCGGGCGCGACTCGACGAGCACGCCCGCCACCTTGCGCCCCTCGACCAGGACGTCGTTGGGCCACTTGACCTTCGCCCCCGGCCCGGCGAGGTCGGCGACCCCGAGCCCGGCGCGCAATGGCAGCAACGGGTCCGGGTCGCGCACGACGAGCGAGAGCAGGAGCGCCCGGCCGGCGGGGGCGGTCCAGGTCCTTCCCTGCCGCCCGCGCCCGGCGGTCTGCACCCCGGCGGTGACGAGCGTCCCGTGTGGCGCGCCCGCCGCCGCCAGCGCTCGGGCGCGCTCGTTGGTCGACCCCGTCTCGCGCAGGTGGACGCGTGGACGGCCGAGGGTCACTCCCCCTCCAGCCGCACCTCGTCGCCGGCCCGCAGGCCGAGCAGCCCGGCCGCGTCGCCGCCGTTGACGGCGAGGGCGAGTGCGCCCCCGGCATCCTCGTAGAGCAGCAGCCCGCCCGTCGCGACGTCCGAGAACGTGCGCGCCACCGTCCCGCGCACGCGGCGCGCTCCCGCCCGGACCGCGACGCGCTCTCCGAGGCGCAGGCCGCGCTCCACGAGGTCGGCGTGGGAGGCGTCGAGGATCGCGTTGCCGAAGGTGTCCGTGCCGACCACGTGCGCGACGAGCGCGCCGGCCTCCTGCCGCGGCCGGGTGGTCTCGAGCGAGACGAGCTCGGCGGGCTCGAGCGGCGTGCCGGCCTCGGCGAGCGGCGCGCCTGCCGCCAGCCGGGCGGCGACCGGCGCGAACAGGTCGCGCCCGTGGAAGGTGGCCGAGACCGGCTCCAGGCGCCAGGGGGAGGCCGAGATCTCGACCGCCTCGGCCACGCCGCCGAAGCGCTCGGCGGCCGGCATCAGCAGGCCGTTGTCCGGGCCCACCAGCAGCCGCTCCTCCTCCACGGTCCGCAGCGCGAGCCCACGCCGGCGCGCGCCCACCTCCGGATCGACGACCGCCAGGTGGACGCCCGCGGGCGCGTAGGGCAGCGCGCGGGCGAGCACGAGCGCGCCGGCGCGGATATCCTGCCGTGGCACGCCGTGCCCGATGTCGATCACGCGCGCGTCCGGGCACAGCCGCGCGATCACCCCGTGGACGACGCCGACGAACTCGTCAGCGAGGCCGTAGTCGGAGAGGAAGGTGATCGTCCGGGCCACGCGGGCATTCAATCGGTCCGCGGCACCCACCGCTCTCGGTGCGCGGCGGCGTCACGCACCAGCGCCGCGACGAGCCCGTCCGGGGTGTGCGGGTCGGCCTCCAGGTCGGGCTCGGCGCCGCGGGCCCGCAGCTCGGCGCTCGTGGCCGGGCCGATCGAGGCGAGCCGGGGGTCGCGGAGGGCGTCCGGGCCGGCGGCGTCCGCGAAGAAGCGGACCGAGGAGGCCGAGGTGAACAGCAGGTAGTCGGCGGCGGTCGCGGCGGCGCGCGCCGTGTCGTCGAGCGGCTCGGCGACCGTCTCGTAGAGCGCGAGCACGTCGACGCGGGCGCCGCGGGCGCGGAGGGCGTCCGGGAGCACGTCGCGCCCCCCGGCGGCGCGGGCGATCAGCGCGCGCT
>JBOGYU010000736.1:0-2058 GCA_050696935.1 Solirubrobacteraceae bacterium
GGCTCGGGCGCCGCCGCCGTCTCGGCGGCCACCGCGGTCACGGCGCCAGCCAGCCCGGCGACGCGCCCGCGGGAAGCAGCGACCCGTTGCTGTCGAGCCGGACCAAGCGGTCGCTGAACGGCGCCGTCAGCGCCCGCAGGAGCATCCCCTTCGAGCGGAACCGCACGGCGGCGCGCGCGTACATCCGCGCGGCGCGGAGCGGATGCCCGGCCCGGTGCTCGCCGGCGGCCGCCCACGACACCACCCACACGCCGGCCTCCGGGCGGATCCCGTGGGTGGCGAGCAGCTCGCGGTGCTTGGCCGCGAGGTGGACCAGCTCGCCCGGCGTGGTGCGCGCCTCGCGCACGTGCATGCTGTCGGCGTGGTCGAGGTATCCGACGTGCGGCTCGGCGCAGGCGGCCGCGTGCGTGCGGGCGGCGAGCCGGATCCACAGGTCCCAGTCGGCGAGCATGCTCAACCGGTCGTCGAACCCGCCGGCCTCCCGCACGAGCGCGGTGCGGGCGATCACGTTCGAGCACCCGCCGGGGATGTGGTTGTGGCGCAGGAGCTCGGCGAGGAGGCCGTCCGTCGCCGGTGGCGGGTCAAGGCCGGCCACGCGGCCGTCGTCGCCGATCACCACCGAGGCGGAGAACGCCATCCCGGCGCCCACCTCCTGGGCGGCCGCGAGCTGCTCGCGCAGCTTGGCCGGCGCCCAGGTGTCGTCGTCGTCGAGGAACGCGACCCACTCCCCGCGCGCCTCGGCCAGGCCGGCGTTGCGGGCGCGGGCGACGCCCTGCGGGCGCTCGTGGCGCACCACCCGCACACGCGGGTCCTCGCCCGCCTCGACCGGCTCGGAGGACCCGTCGTCGACGATCACCACCTCCAGCTCCACGTCCTCCTGGGCGAGGGCGGAGGCGAGCGCGCGGCTGAGCATCTCCCGCCGGTCCAGGGTGGGGATGATGACCGTGACGTCCCTGCCCACAGGGCCAGTGTGCCAGCGGATTCCGGCTTTGGCGCGAGGCATGCTGATGAATCGGCAAGTGTCGTATGCCGCTGTACCCTTCCCCGACCCGATGGCGGACCCCATGCGAGCCCTGTTCGTCAACGAAGGCGCGCTGGGAGCCGGGGTGCTGGGTCACGTGCGGGTGGGCGAAACGCTCGAGACCCACTTCCGCGGGACCGGGGTCGAGCCGCGCTTCACGGTCCTGCCCCCGATGTCGGCGGTGACGCGCGCGGTGGTGCGCCAGGTCCCGGGCCTCGGGCACGCGGACCTGGACCTCCAGACGCTCCGCTGGCACCTCGCGCAGGCCCTGCGCGCCCGCCGCGTCGTCCGCGCGGAGCTGCGGCGCGAGCCGGCCGACGTCCTGCACCTGCACGCCCACACGCTCTCTTTCCTCGTTCCGGACGTCATGCGCCGCATCCCCACGCTCGTGTCGCTCGATGCGACGGTCTGGGAATGGCACCAGATGGGGATATGGCGGCAGCCGCGGCGCCATTCCCGCGCGGCGCTGGCGCCCAGCCTCGCGCTGGAGCGCCGGGCGCTCGAGTCCGCCGCGCGGGTGCTCGCCTTCACCCGCTGGGCCCGGGAGGCCGTGGAGCGCGCCGCGCCGCGCGCCCGGGTGATCGAGCACCATCCGGGGATCGACCTGGAGGCGTTCCGGCCGGCCCCGCGCGCGAGCGACGCGCGGGCGCGCGTGCTGTTCGTGGGCGGGCGGTTCGCCGAGAAGGGCGGGCACGACGTCCTGGAGGCGCTCGGCCCACACGCGGGGCGCGAGCTCGACCTCGACATCGTCACCCCGGCACGGATCCCGTCGCGGCCCGGCGTGACCGTGCAACGGCTCGGCCCCGCCGACCCCGGCCTGCTCGAGCTGTTCCGCCGCGCCGACGTCTTCTGCCTGCCCACCTACGGGGACGCCGTGCCGCTGTCGGTGGTGGAGGCCATGGCGTGCGGTGCCGCGGTCGTGGCGACCGACGTCGGGGCCATGCGCGACCTGCTCGACGACGGGCGCGCCGGCCGGCTCGTGCGGGCGGGAGACCCGCGCGGGCTGCGCGCGGCCGTGCTCGCCCTCACCGCCAACG
>JBOGYU010000737.1:0-2056 GCA_050696935.1 Solirubrobacteraceae bacterium
AGACGCAGCATCGGCACGCCGGCCGCCGGGCACGCGCGCGCGGCCGAGGCCGAGATGCGCGCGGCGAACGGGTGCGTCGCGTCGACGACGGCGGCGATCTCGTGCTCGACCAGCCAGCCGGCGAGCGCGTCAGGACCGCCGAAGCCGCCCACGCGCACGTCGCCGCGCGGGAGCCGCGGGTTGGCCACACGGCCCGCGAGCGAGGTGATAACCGCCACGCCGCGCGCGTCGAGCGCTGCGGCCAGCTCGCGCGCCTCGGCGGTGCCGCCCAGGATCAGGATCACGGTCGCCTCCGATGAGGACGCTCGTGATCATCGGCATCGGCGCGGGCGACCCGGAGCAGATCACCGTGCAGGCGGTCAAGGCGCTGAACCGCGCCGACGTGGTGTTCGTGGTCGAGAAGGGGCCTGAGACCGACGAGCTCGTCGCGCTGCGCCGCGAGATCCTTGAGCGCTACCTCGAGGACGGGCGCCGGCCGCGGATCGTCGCGCTCCCGGATCCCCCGCGCGACCGCGCGGCGCCGGCCTACGGCGCGGGCGTGGAGGACTGGCGCCGCCGCCGCGCGGAGGTGTGGGAGGCAGCGATCGCCGAGGAGCTCGGCGACGACGGCTGCGGCGCGTTCCTGGTCTGGGGCGACCCGGCGATCTACGACAGCACGATCGCGGTGATCGACCTGATCCGCGCGCACGGCAAGGTGGCGTTCGATCACGAGGTCATCCCCGGCATCAGCAGCCTGCAGGCGCTCGCCGCGCGCCACCGGATCGCGTTCAACCGGGTCGGCGGCGCCGTCCATATCACGACCGGCCGGCGGCTGGCTGACGGTTTCCCCGCCGAGGCCGACGACGTGCTGGTGATGCTCGACTCCGGCTGCGCCTTCACCCGCTTCGCCTCCGGGGATGTCGACATCTACTGGGGCGCGTACGTGGGCACGGACGACGAGATCCTGGTCGCCGGTCGAGTCGCGGACGTCGCGGACGAGATCCAGCGCCTGCGCCGCGAAGCGCGCGAGCGCAAGGGCTGGGTCATGGACAGCTACCTCCTGCGCCGCTCGCCGCGGAGCTGACGCGCTCGCGCGCGCGCGAATAAAGGTGGCTGTCGCGGAAGCCCTCGGCGGCAAGCGCGGGGCCCACGAGGATCGTCGCGGTGCGGCGCACGCCCGCGTCGCGCGCGGCGGCGGCGATCGTGGCGAGCGTCCCGCGCAGCACCAGCTCGTCGGGCCAGCTCGCCCGTGCGACCACGGCCGCCGGACAATCGGCTCCGTAGTGGGGCGCGATTGTGGCGACGATCTCCTCGATCGCCTGCGCGCCGAGATGGATCACGAGCGTCGCGCCGTGCGCGGCCAGGCTGCCGAGCTCCTCGCCGGGCGGCATCGGGGAGGCGCGCCGGGCGTGGCGCGTTAGCACGACGGTCTGCGCGATCCCGGGCAGGGTTAGCTCGCGGCGCAGCGCCGCGGCAGCGGCGGCGAACGCGGGCACGCCGGGGGTCACGTTCCAGGGGATGCCGAGCGTGTCGAGGCGGCGCATCTGCTCGGCGGCGGCGCTGTAGATCGAGAGGTCGCCCGAGTGCAGGCGGGCGACGTCCTCGCCGCGCTCGTGGGCGCGGCGCATCTCGGCGACGATCCGGTCGAGATGGAGGTGCTGGGTGTCGACGAGCCGCGCGTCGGCGGGGGCGTGCTCGAGCACCTCCGGCGGCACGAGCGCCCCCGCGTACAGGCACACCGGGCAGGCGGCGATCAGCCGCTGCGCGCGCAGCGTGAGCAGGTCGGGCGCGCCCGGGCCGGCGCCGATGAAGTGCACGGTCACGGCTTCTGCGCGCTCCACTGGACGACGGGAAGCTGCGGCCGCCAGGCCTCGAGGCCGCCGAGCGGCTCGGCGTGGCTCACCGCCAGGCGCATGAGCGCGCCGCCGTGCGTGGCGCGCGCGGCGTGCAGCGTCTGCTCGCCCTCGAGCGTGACGGCGTTGGCGACGATGCGCCCGCCGGGGCGCAGCGCCTGCCAGCAGCCGGCCACGAGCCCCGGCGCGCTCAGGCCGCCGCCGACGAAGACCGCGTCTGGCGG
>JBOGYU010000738.1:0-2043 GCA_050696935.1 Solirubrobacteraceae bacterium
AAGCTGGCGCTGCTCCATGACCGGGCGTCTCGCCTCGCTGCGGACCCTGTGGCGCTCGCCGGACTCGGACGCCACGTTTACGACGTGTACTGCCTGCTGCGCGACGATGGGGTCAGGCAGGCGATCAGTGTGCGGGGGGTGGTTGCCGCCCTCGCCGCCGACGCGGAGGCGCACAGCCGCCGCCACGGTTTCCGGTCGACACGCAGGCCGGAGGCAGGGTTCGCGGCGAGTCCGGCGTGGGCCGATGCCGGAGATGTGCGCCGGACCATGGCCGCCGTCTACGCCGCCACCCGCGAGCTGGTGTGGGGCTCGTTCCCAACCCTCGAAGAGTGCGTTGCGGAGGTGGAGGCCATGGGCGCACACCTATAGCGGCCGGCCCCTGCCGAGGATTTGCCGAAGTCGGGCGCGGGCAATCTGTCGCATCCTGGCCACACTGAACGGCAAGACACCCGAAGTATCAGTTCACAGCCCCATGCGGCGGGAGCGATTGACTCGAGCTCACTCTGAAGCACCCTTATGAGCCTGTCGCATAAACCCCTCCCTGAAGCTCCTGCGCCGCTACGATCCGGGCAGGGGTACGAAGACGACACGGAGGAGCACAGGTGGCCTACAACTTCCGGCCAGTGGAGCGTGACCAGCAGTACCTGATGCCGGTCAGCTTGCGCGACTGGCTGCCGGCCGACGACCTGGCCTGGTTCGTGCTCGACGCGGTCGGCGAGCTCGACCTCGGCCCGATCTACGCCCGCTACCGGGCCGATGGCTGGGGCGCGCCGGCCTTCGAGCCGGCGATGATGTCCGCCCTGCTGCTGTACGCCTACGCCAGCGGCGAGCGGAGCTCGCGGCGGATCGAGGCCCGCTGCCGGCGCGACATCGCCTACCGCATCATCACCGCCAACCAGGCCCCCGACCACGCCACCATCGCCCGCTTCCGGGCCGACCACGAGGCGGCGATCAGGCACCTGTTCGACGAGATCCTGCGGCTGTGCGCCGCCGCCGGGCTCGGCAAGCTCGGGCTGGTCGCCCTCGACGGCACCAAGGTCGCGGCCAACGCCGCCCTGGCCGCCAACCGGGTCGCCGACGCGCTCGACGCCGAGATCGACCGCATCCTGGCCGAGGCGGCCGCCGTCGACGCCGCCGAGGACGCCCAGTTCGGGACAGACCGCCGCGGCGACGAGCTGCCCGAGGCCCTGGCCGACCCACGCACGCGGCTCGCCCGGCTGCGCGCGGCGAAGCGCCAACTGGCCACCGCCGACGCTGCGCGCCAGGCGGCGCACGAGGAGCACCTGGCCCGCCGGGCCGAGGCCGAGGCGGCCGCCGGTCGAGGACTCCGTGGCCGCAAGCCCACCCCGCCGCTGCCGGCACCCAGGGCCAAGGTGAACGTGAGCGATCCGGAGAGTCGAATCATGAAGGGCCGAACCGGCTACCTGCAGGGCTACAACGCCCAGGCCGTCGTGGCCGCCGACCAGGTCGTGCTGGCAGCCGACCTGACCCACAGCGCGGCCGACACCGGCCAGCTGGTGCCGATGCTCGAGACGGCCACCGCCAACGTCGTGCGGGCGGGCTTCCGCAGCCGGATCGGGACCGCCCTCGCCGACGCCGGCTACTGGAGCGAGGCCGGCCATCGCGCGGCCACCGGCCCCGGCCGACCCGAGCTGCTGGTCGCCACCGCCAAGGGCTGGAAGCACCGGCGCCAGGCCCAGCACCACCCGCCCCGCGGCCGCATCCCGGCTGGCCTGTCGTTGACCGACCGCATGGAGCGTCGGCTGCGGACGAAGCGCGGTCAGGACCGCTACCGCTGGCGGGCCGCGATCGTCGAGCCGGTGTTCGGCCAGGCCAAGGAGGCGCGTGGCTTCCGGCGCTTCAGCCGGCGCGGTCGAGCCGCCTGCGCCGCCGAGTGGCAGCTGGTGTGCGCCACTCACAACCTGCTCAAGCTGTGGCGCAGCGGCCGCCATCAGCGAGCGGCGCCACCAGCTGGACCGCGGTCCCATCCCAGCGCCGGGTCACGGTCCCGGCCGAGGATCGCCTGAGCACGGCGGCCGACAG
>JBOGYU010000739.1:0-2022 GCA_050696935.1 Solirubrobacteraceae bacterium
GGTCGGCCGTCCTCGCGCGCGACGCCGCGGCGCGCGCGCTGGCCGGCCGGATCGTCGTGGTCGGCCTGACCGCGACCGTGCTGCAGGACGTCCACGAGACGCCGGCGCCCGGGAGCGGGCTGATGTCCGGCCCGGAGATCCAGGCAAACGCGATCGCGACGGTCCTGCGCGGGGCGCCCCTGCGTTCCGCCGACCCGGCCGTCGATACGGCGCTGGTCGCGCTCCTCGCCGCCGGCATCCCGCTGCTGGCGCTGCGCTGGGCGCTGTACGCGCTGCTCGCCGCGCCGCTGGCAGCCGCCCTGTTCCTCGCCGGCGCGCAGGTCGCCTTCGGGCACGGCCGCGTCGTCGAGGTGCTGCCGCCGCTCGTCGCCCTGGCAGCCGCCACGGCCGGGACGGCGGTGGCGCTGCTGGCCACCGAGGTGCGCCGCCGGCGCCTGCTGCGCGGCACGCTTGCGCGCTTCGCGCCGGACGCGATCGTGGACGCGGTGCTCGCTCGGGCAGAGGCCGGCGGCGGCCGGCTCGAGCCGGTGGAGCTCGACGCCACGGTACTGTTCTGCGACCTGCGCGGCTTCACCGGCTTCGCCGAGAGCCATCCCACGGCGGCGGTGATCGAGACGCTGGACCGCCACCTCGGGGGGGTCGCGGACGCCGTGATGGCGCACGGTGGCACCGTCGTCGCCTACCTCGGCGACGGGGCCATGGCCGTGTTCGGCGCGCCGGTCGCGCAGGACGACCACGCCGACCGCGCGCTCGCGGCCGCCCGCGATCTGGTCGACCGCCGGCTCGAGCGTCTGAACGCCTGGCTGGCCGAGCGGGGGATCGAGCATCGGTTCGCGCTCGGCGTGGGCCTGCACAGCGGCCCGGTCATGTCCGGGACCGTCGGCTCGGATCGCCGGGTCGAGTACGCGGCGGTGGGCGACACGACGAACGTCGCCGCGCGCCTGCAGGCGTACACGAAGGAGGCGGGCGTCCCGCTGCTGCTCTCGCAGGCGACGCATGACCGCCTGAACGGGCGGGCGGACCTGCGCGCGGTCGGCGAGGTGCGCCTGCGCGGGCGCGAGGCGCCGCTGGCGATCTGGACGCTCGCCCCGTAGGCTCGCGCGCAGTGGCCGGACCGCTCGATCGGCACGCGTCCTCCGCCCTCGAGATCAAGGAGCGGCTGGTCGCCGAGCGCGCCGGCGGCGCCTTCCTCGTGTATCGCGACGGCGACGCCCGCCAGCGGATCGTGCCGCTCACCGGCGAGCGGGTGACCGTCGGCCGCGGCGCGGGGGCCGATGTGCGGCTGGCGTGGGACGGCGAGGTGTCGCGGCTACACGCCGAGCTCGAGCAGCTCGGGGACGCGTGGGCGGTCTCCGACGACGGGCTGTCGCGGAACGGAACGTTCTGCAACGACGAGCGCGTCCGCGGCCGGCGGCGCCTGACCGACGGCGACCGGCTGCGCTTCGGGAACACGGTCGTGGCGTTCCGCGCGCCCGCGATCCCCGACGGCGCGACGACCGCGCTCGCCGCCGAGGCCCCCGGGATCGTCCTCAGCGACACCCAGCGGCGCGTGCTGGTCGCGCTCTGCCGGCCGCTGCGGGACAGCGCCTACGCGACGCCCGCGACCAACCAGCGGATCGCCGCCGAGGTGTTCCTCGGGGTCGACGCCGTGAAGGTCCACCTGCGCGCGCTCTACCGCAAGCTCGGGATCGAGCAGCTGCCGCAGAACGAGAAGCGAGCGCGGCTCGCCGAGCTCGCGTTCCACCACGGGCTCGTGCGCGAGCAGGACCTCGAGTGAGCGGCGGGCCTCACCGGCCCAGCCGGTCGAGCGCCTCGCCGATGTGCTCCCGCACGACCGGATCCTGCTCGCGCGCGAGCGCGCGGCGCAGGTCCTGCACGAGCCGGGGATCGCCGATCCTGGCGAGCGCCATGGCGGCTCGCCAGCGGACCTGCGGGTCGGGGTCCTCGCGCAACGCGCGCCCCAGCGCCCTCGCGGCCGCCCTGCCGCCGACGCGCCCCAGTGACAGCGCGGCTTCCCGGCGG
>JBOGYU010000740.1:0-2019 GCA_050696935.1 Solirubrobacteraceae bacterium
GAGCATAGCCGCCCTGCGACGCCCTCTGGGGCCGTTCCTCGGCCTCGCGCTGATCGCGCTCGGCGCGTGGACGCTCGCGGCGTCGCGCTCGCCGTCGCTCCCGGCCGCTCCGACCGCCTCCGTCACGGCCGCGCCGGCGATCGTCGAGGCCACGCGATCGCCGGCCGCGCCGACCGCGCGGCTGACGGGGGATCTCTCTCAGCCGATCCCCGACGGCTATCGCGTGCAGATCCCGCGGCTGGGTATCGACCTGCCGATCCAGGAGGGCGTCATCCAGCGTGACATCGTGGATCAGCAGACGCCCGAGCAGTACGCGTTCCGCCTCCCGCTGACCGGGATCCCCGGCTTCGGCACGAACACCTATCTCTACGCGCACGCGCGGCGCGGCATGTTCCTCTCGCTGTGGGAGGCGCGCCCCGGCGACGAGGTCTTCGTCTCGACGCCCGACGGCAGAGCGCTGAAGTACGTCGTGAGCGAGGTGCATTCTCGCGTGCAGCCGACCGACATGTCCTGGCTGCAGCGGACGCCGACCGAGCGGCTGACGCTCCAGACATCGACCGGAGCGAACTCGGGCGATCCCCGCTTCGTCGTGGTGGCGCTGCCGGCCGTCGACTGACCGCGACTCGTTCACGGACCCTGCCCGCTCGGACGGCGAGCGGCCGAGCGCTGGGTACGGAACTTGCACGCCACCCCACGCACCGCTCGGAGCGCGCCGCACCGGCCGACGGCGCAGTCGGTCCGCCGAGTGAGTCCTCGAGGGAGAGTGGCAGTGGCACGGAGCAAGGGCGCGATGACCGTGGCCGAGGCGGGCCGACGCGGCGGCGCGGCGACCGCGCGGCGCCACGGGCCGGAGTTCTACGAGGAGATCGGCAAGAAGGGCGGCCGGACCACCGCGCAGCGGCACGGCAGCGACTTCTACGAGCAGATCGGCAAGCAGGGCGGCCAGCGGGTGAAGGAGCTGTACGGGGCCCGCTTCTACGGGCGGATCGGCAAGATCGGCGGCGAGGCGGTCTCCGAGAAATACGGACACGACCACTTCGAGGAGATCGGCAAGCGCGGCGGCCGGAAGGTCGCCGAGCTCATCGCGCGGGGCCGCCGGGCGAGTTGAGCGCGGCGCCGCGGCCGTTCCGCCTGCGCGTCATCGAGGGGCGCCGGACCGATCCCGTCGCTCCATTGACACCGCGACGTCCCGCCCTATCTTGCGTTCCTGTACGCGGACGGACCCACAGCGACGGTCCGTGTACCGGCAAGCGCACAGCGCTTGCTCGCTCGCCGAAGGAAGGGACGTTGGAAGAGCCGGAGCGCACCCAGCCGCTGGTGGCCGTCGAGTGGGAGGACATCACCGCCTACTCCCGCACGGCGATCCCCGACGACTTCGAGCCGTACCGGCTCCGCAAGCTGACCTGCGGGATCCTCTGGCGGGAGGCCGCGGAGTACGTCGTCGTGGTGGGGGATTACGACCTCACCAACGCCGGCCGTGACTATCGGCACAACGACTTCCACATCATCCCGCGGGGCGTCATCCGGCGGATGAGCGTCCTCCGCGAGCAGGCCGAGGTCGTCTCGCTGGACATCGCCGCCTCGTAGCGGGCCCGCGCCCCTCGCGCCTCGCCCTGGTCCGCCCGGACCTTCCGCTCGTATCCGTTCCTTGGAACACTTGAGCGCCGGCGCCGGTATGTACGGGTGGAACAAGGTCCCGCTGCCGGACGTTCCAGTCAGGAGCGGGCTAGCAAGGAGGCCGTGTGATGGCACTGCGTGCTGAGCTCTATTGCTACTTCTGCGGCCACGGTTCCGGCGAGGTGCTGGTGGCCACCACCGCGCGCCGGCCGACGCCGGCCCAGCTGCGGGCGGCCTACGCGAGCGTCAGCGGCCCGAACGCCCCGACCTGGGACGACGGCGACCAGCCGTTCTGCCCGCGCTGCGGCGGCCAGCTCTTCCTCGAGCGCTACGAGCACGAGGTGGTGCGGCGCGGCGAGCGCCGCGGCCTGCGGCGCGCGAGCTGACGAGCGCCCGTACACC
>JBOGYU010000741.1:0-2015 GCA_050696935.1 Solirubrobacteraceae bacterium
GCTCCCGTAAGGGATTGCGGGAGCGGCACCGATGAGTTCCCCCCGAGCGACAGGTCTATATGGTGACCCCGGCGGAGCTACGGCCTCCGCCGAACGACGATTCGAGAGGAGAGGCTATGCCCGGACAGGTAGTCAGCGTCGAGATCCCGGCGGACGACACCGCCAAGGGACGCGAGTTCTGGGGCTCGCTCTTCGGGTGGGAGTTCGAGGCCTTCCCCGGCCCGTTCGAGTACCACACGACTCAGATCAGCGAGCAGACGGGCGGGGCGATCACCAACATGGAGCCCGGCAAGCGAGGGGCGCGCGTCTACTTCGACGTGGACGAGATCAACGCCGGCGCCGCGCGCGTGAAGGAGCTTGGCGGCGAGGCGGACGAGCCGCGCCCGGTGCCGGGCATGGGCTGGTTCGCGATCTGCAGGGACACCCAGGGGAACGAGTTCGGTCTCTGGCAGAACGACCCGTCCGCCCCGGCCCCGACCGCGTAGACCTCTGCGGCAGGCGGGCACCGGCGATGTCCGCCGCCGCCGGACTCCCGCTCTGAGCGATCCGACCGAGCGGCGGGAGCGCTCTCAGGCGCTGCCGCCCAATCCCTCGCGCGGCTACCGCTTCTGAGTCCGCAAACGAGCGCCAGAGGAGGCCTCGCCTGAGCCCCGTGCACGCCCGATCCTCGTCCGGAGCAGGCGTGCGCGCCGGCACGTTGCGCGCTTTCGCAACCACGCGGGAAGCAACACTCGCGTCATTGCTGGCGCTCGGGCCGGTGCCTCTTATCTCGGCGCTTCGCAGGGTCACGGTGGCGGTGTTGGCACGCGCGAGCCTCTTGCCGGCCGGCCTCCCGCTGCCGGCGGTCAGGACGATGCCTCGCCGACGAGGACGGCGAGGTCGCG
The DNA here is from genome assembly GCA_050696935.1 of Solirubrobacteraceae bacterium. GTDB lineage: Bacteria > Actinomycetota > Thermoleophilia > Solirubrobacterales > Solirubrobacteraceae > DASSUW01. Next base: position 885 of record JBOGYU010000741.1, read on the forward strand.
GTGTGCCCAGGCGACGCGCGGCCGCAGGGCGGCTGCGTCGAGCCAGCGGAGCTGATCGGCCACGCTGCTCGGCTTGTCGTAGTCATCGTCGATCGGGGTCACGGCGTCGGAGGGATCCTCGGGAACCACGACGTCTCCGATCACGAGCCGTCCGCCCGGCGAGAGGACCGCCGCCACCCGCCGGAAGAGGCCCGCCTTGCCGGTGCCGTCGAGGTGGTGGATGGTGAGCGCCGAGAAGACGACGTCGAACGGACCGTCGGGTAACGCGTCCGTGAGGCGCCACGCACGCAGGTCGATACGATCGGCTGGCAGCGTCGATCGTGCGCGGTCGAGCATTTCGCCGCTCGCGTCAAGACCGACCAGGACGGCCGACGGATGGCGCGCGAGCACACGCCGTGCCGTCTCGCCGGTGCCCGTTCCGAGCTCCAGCACGCGCCTCGCGTCCACTCCGGCGGCGGCGGCCGTCTCGTCCTGGAGGCGCTCGTAGTCGGGCACCTCCTCGTGTATCAGCGCGAGATAGCTGTCCGGATCCCAGTGGTACTGGGCCATCACCGCAGAAGCTATCGCCCGTCGGCCCCACCTATTGCACATCGCCAAGAGGCCAACTCACCGACACGGCGCGCACCGGCGGCGCACTGCACCGAACCACCACACGCAGAGTGCTGCTATGCCAAGGGAAGGGAGCGTCTCCGCTGGGGCGTCACGGGCTGCCGCACGGGACGAGCAGCAGCGCTGCCGCTCGCCGCGCACCGCACTTCTCCTTCGTGCGAGTGGGGCCGTCGCCGATCTTCTCTGCCGCGGGGTGCCGCCCTCCGGACGGTCCTAGTGCTTCGCGGGAAGCGAGCGCGCGTACCCGACGCCGCGCGTGACCCATGGTGCGAGCTGCCGCTTGGTTCGCAGGCCTTCCGGATCGACTCGGAGCCAGCCTTGCATTTCGCGACCTCGCATCTCGAATGGTCGCGCATGCCGCTTCGCGAGAAGGGCGTCGGTGTCCTCGGGGTCGATGCGCACCATCAGGCCGCCCTGACCGCTGGCCGCGACGGACATGTTTCCGCCGACCAGAAAGGCCAGGCCACCGAACATCCGCTTCTCGGTGACATCGGGTTCGCCGGCGACCAGCTCGCGGATGCG
>JBOGYU010000742.1:0-2014 GCA_050696935.1 Solirubrobacteraceae bacterium
GCGGCGGCGCGCGCCGGCACTCCCGCCGCGGACGTGGACCGCGCGGCGCGGGCGGTCATCGTCGAGGCCGGGTACGGCGAGCTCTTCGTCCACCGTACCGGCCACGGCATCGGGCTCGATGGGCACGAGCATCCCTACCTGGTCGAGGGCAACTCCGAGCCGCTCGAGCCGGGGATGGCCTTCTCCATCGAGCCCGGCATCTACGTGCCCGGCCGGTTCGGCGTCCGCCTCGAGGACATCGTCGTGCTCGGCGCCGACGGACGGGCGGAGCCGCTCAACACCGCCGACCACGCCCTGGCGCTCGTCTCGTAGTGCGCGTTCGGGAAGGTCGGCCGAGTCGGTGATGTGGCCGCGCCTCTTCGGCTCGGTGATCGCGGCGACGATCGGCCTCGCGTTCTGGTGGGGGCTGACCGAGCCGCTCCCGGTCCCGCCGGCGATCCTCTTCGGCGTGCCCGCCGGGATCCTGCTCGCCTCCGGCGTGGTGGCCGGCCGGACCGGCGCGGTGGCGGCGCCCTGCGCGCTGCTCTTCTCGCTGTTCGTCGGCAGCATCATCGCGACGCAGCTGCACCAGGCGTTCACGCCGGCCTACCCGCCGGTCTCGAGCTTCGGCCCGTACCTCGCGCTCGAGCTGCCCGGACTGCTCCTGCCGCTCGGTGCGGCGGCGGCCATCGGCGGGATCGGCGGGATCCTGGGGGAGCGGCTCCTGCCGACGCGCGGCGGGGAGCCGCTCTAGGGGACGACGAGGGGCGCCGCTGCCTCGAGCGCCCAGGCGTACACGACGTCGGGCACGACACCGAGGACGACCACCGCGAGCGCGCTCAGCCCGAGGCTGAACGAGAGGAGCGGGGCGCTCACGATGCGAGGCGCGCCCGGCTGCGGATCCTGCATGTACAGGTGGACGACCACGCGCAGGTAGTAGAAGGCCGCGAGCACGGCGTTCAGCGCGATGGCCACCGCCAGCCACACGAGCCCGGCGTCGAGCACGGGCTCGATGATGAGCACCTTCGCGACGAAGCCCATGGTCGGCGGGATCCCCGTGAGCGACACGAGGAAGACGGTGAAGGCGAGCGCGCCGATCCCGGTGCGCGCCCACAGTCCGTCGAGCTCGCGGAGCGACGCGCCGCGGGTCCCGTCCAGGTCCAGGTACACCAGGCACGCGAACGCGCCGAGGTTCATGAGGCCGTAGGCGAGGAGGTAGAACAGCACGCCCGCCGTCGCCGACGCGCCCGCGGCGATGGCCGCGACGCCGGCCAGGATGTAGCCGGTGTGCGCGATGCTCGAGTACGCAAGCATCCGTTTGACGTTCGTCTGCGCGAGCGCGACGACGTTGCCGCCGGTCATGGTGATGACCGCCAGGACCGCGAAGAGCGTCGACCAGTCGACGGAGAGCGGGCCGAGGCCCTCCACCATGAGGCGGAGCATCGCGGCGAAGGCCGCCGCCTTCGGCGCCACCGAGATGAACGCCGTCGCCGGCGTCGGCGCGCCGTCGTAGGCGTCGGGCGTCCACTGGTGGAACGGGATGACCGCGGCCTTGAAGGCCAGGCCGACGGTGACGAGGGCCGCGGCCACGACCACGGTGCCGCTGAGGCCCTCGCGGCCGACGGCCGCGGCGATCGCGGCGAACTCCGTCGAGCCGCCGATGCCGTAGAGCCACGCGAACCCGTACAGCAGCAGCGCCGAGCTGAACGCGCCGAGCAGGAAGTACTTCAGCGCCGCCTCGTTCGAGTACTGGTCGCGCCGCTGGATCCCGGCGAGGACGTAGACGGGGATCGTCATGAGCTCGATGCCGACGAACAGCAGGATCAGGTCGGTCGAGAGGACGATCGCCATCGATCCGAGCGTCGAGAAGCAGATCGTCGCGTAGTACTCGGCCGGCAGGATGGCCGAGCGCGCCAGGTAGCTCGGCGCAACGGCGACGCCGAAGATCGCGAGGACGAGGAAGATCACGCGGAAGAAGCCGGCGAGGCCGTCGACCTGGACGAAGCCGTTGAAGAAGATCCCGCTCGCGCCGACG
>JBOGYU010000743.1:0-2014 GCA_050696935.1 Solirubrobacteraceae bacterium
CCCCGCCGCAGGTCGCGCGCGTACCGGCGCCGCCGCGTCCGCAGGGCCGCCACCGCGGCCACGGGGCCGCCGACCGCCGCGATCACGGCAAGGCCCACTCCCCCGGTCAGCCATCCCGCTGCCGCGAGCGCCGCCGCGGCGAGCAGTCCCAGCCGCCGCCGCTCCGGCCGCGTCGCCTCCCGCCCCTCCCGCCCGGCGCGAGCCAGCGGCTCGACGATCCGCCCGAGCGCCGCCGCCACCCGCGACCCCTCGACCGCTCCGAGCGCGTCCCACGTCCCGAGCACGCCCGCCGCCCCGGCGCCGAACGCGAGCAGCGAGGCCGCGCTCATGCCGCTCTCGCGGGTCCAGCGGCCGCGAGCAACGAGGCCACGCTCATGCCGCTCTCGCGGGTCCAGCGGCCGCGAGCAGCGAGGCCGCGCTCATTCCGCTCTCGCGGGTCCTGCGGCTGCGAGCAACGAGGCCACGCTCATGCCGCTCTCGCGGGTCCTGCGGCCGCGAGTCTCCCGGCGAGTGCGTCGGTGAGGGCTGCTCGCCAGTGACCCCGGCCGGCTCGCCAGCCGTAGACCTCGCGCGCCGCCGGGCCGCCGGCGACGCGGACGACCTCGGCTACGGCGACGACCCGCCGCGCTCCGTCGGGCGCTCGGGCCTGGCAGACGACGAGGTCGAACGCGTCGGCGACCTGCTCGCGCAGGGCCGCGTGCGGCAGCCCGAGGTCGGCCATCAGCGCGAGCGTCTCCACGCGCCGCAGCGCCTCCGCGGGGCTGCCGGCGTGGATCGTGGACAGTGAGCCGTCGTGGCCGGTGGAGAGCGCGGTCAGCATGTCGAGCGCCTCGGGCCCGCGCACCTCGCCGACGACGATCCGGTCGGGCCGCATCCGCAGCGCGTTCCGGACAAGGCGGCGGATCGTCACCTCCCCGCGACCCTCGAGGTTCGGGGGCCGCGCCTCGAGCCGGATTACGTGCGGCTGGCGGAGGCGCAGCTCGGCGGCGTCCTCGATCGTCACCACCCGCTCGGCGGCGCCGACGAAGCCCGAGAGCGCGTTCAGCGTCGTCGTCTTGCCTGAGCCGGTGCCGCCGCAGACGAGGATGCTCGCGCGCGCCCGCACCGCGCGGGCGAGGAAGTCGAGCAGCGGGCGGCTGAGCGTGCCGTTCTCCACCAGCTCGTCCGCGGTGAAGCCCCGGCGGCGGAAGCGGCGGATCGTCAGCACCGGGCCGTCGAGCGCGAGCGGTGGAAGGACGACATTGACGCGCGAGCCGTCCGGCAGCCGGGCGTCGCAGAGCGGCTCGGCCTCGTCGACCCGCCGGCCGAGCGGCGCGAGGATGCGCTCGATCGCGTCGCGCAGGTCGCGCTCGGACGCGAAGCGCACCGTCGTGGGCTCCAGCTTCCCGCCACGCTCGACCCATACGGGCGCCGTGCCGGAGACCATCACCTCCTCCACCGCCGGGTCGCGCAGCAGCGGCTCGAGCGGCCCGAGGCCGAACGCGCGCTCCGCGATCCGGCCGGCGAGGTCCTCGCGGGTCGCTTCGTCGAGCACCGCAGCCTCGCGGTCGACCAGCGCCCGGATCCGCTCGGACGGGTCGTCGCCGGCGTCGCCGGCCGCGGCCAGGAGGCGGTCGCGCAGGTTGGCGGCGAGGTCGTCGAGCTCGTGCATCGCTCGAAGGAGAGGGCGGCGCGGCGAGGATTCGCCCCCGGGTACGCTCGGGCGGTGGAGGTCCGGCGGCTGAGAGAGGGCGAGGGGGCGCTCGTCCGCGAGCTGCGGCTGCGCGCGCTCTGCGACGCGCCGTACGCCTTCTCGTCGTCGCTCGAGCGCGAGGCCGCTTATCCACCAGAGCACTGGGAGCGACTCGTGGGCGATCCGGTGTTCATCGCGGTCGAGGGCGCCGAGTGGCTCGGCATGGCCGGCGGCTACCTCCCCCGCGACAAGCCCGGCACCGGCGTGCTGTGGGGGCTGTGGGTGGCGCCGGGCGCGCGACGGCGGGGCCTGGCGCGCCGGCTCGTCGAGGCGGTCGCGGGG
>JBOGYU010000744.1:0-2013 GCA_050696935.1 Solirubrobacteraceae bacterium
CTGCGGCGCGGACGGCCCCAGGGCCGGCTGGACCCGGGGCGAGCGGGCCTGCCAGGCGGTGAGGAAGCGCCGGGCGGCCGCGAGGTGGAAGGCGGCGTCGGGCCGCGTGAACGGCATCGTGGGCAGCGGCTCGCCGCCCATGAGCGAAGGCGGCAGCGTCCGGTAGAAGTCCATGTCCACCAGGGTCAGCGCGACGGTGGCGCGGATACCGGTGTCCAGATGGGCCTGCATGATCGCGTCGATGCCGTCGTCGAAGATCGCAGTCGGCCCGGAGACGTCCATGACAGCCGTGCAGCCGCCGCGCAGCAGCGTGAGCGCGTTCCACGCGGTGAGGGCGTAGAGGTCGCGCGGGCTCAGCGGCTGCGCCCCGAAGGCCCCGAACACGCCCCACTGGTCGAGGGTGAGCCCGTCTCCCATGCCGCGGTCGAGGATCTGAACGCCGTGAGTGTGCGTGTTGATCAGGCCCGGCATCACGACCCGGCCCGTCGCGTCCACGATCCGATCCGCGCGGCCGAGGTCGCGACCGATCCGCGCGATCCGCCCCTGGTCCACCAGCACGTCGGCGGGTTCGAACGGGAGATCCGGATCGAGCAGGTGTCCGTTCCGGACGAGGAGCGTCGCCATCCGCCGCCGATTCTAGGCAGCGGACTGTCGCCGCCGACCCCTTCCCGCCATCATCCTGCCGGGTTATGACCCGCGCGCACGCGCGCATGGGTCATGCCGGTGACAGGATCCGCCCTTCTGCCGCAGACTGCTGCCGTGCGCCTCGGCTTCCTCATCGATCAGCGCCGGTGCATCGGCTGCCACGCGTGCACCGTCGCCTGCAAGCAGGAGCAGGACGTGCCCCTCGGCGTGTTCCGCACCTGGGTGAAGTACATCGAGAAGGGCGAGTTTCCCAACACGCGGCGGCACTTCACAGTGCTGCGCTGCAACCAGTGCGACGACGCGCCGTGCATCGAGATCTGCCCGACGACGGCGCTCTTCCGCCGCGAGGACGGCATCGTGGACTTCGACACGAGCCGCTGCATCGGCTGCAAGTCCTGCATGCAGGCCTGTCCGTACGACGCGCTCTACGTCGATCCGATCGAGCACACCGCGATGAAGTGCAACTTCTGCGCGCACCGCGTGGACGTGGGCCTCAAGCCCGCCTGCGAGATCGTGTGCCCCGAGACCGCCATCGTGTCCGGCGACATCGACGACCCCGAGAGCTCGATCAGCCGGCTCATCGCGCGCGAGCCGGTGCACGTGCGCAAGCCGGAGCAGGGAACGCAGCCGAAGGTCTTCTACATCAACGCCGACGCGCTCACGCTCACGCCGAACCTCAGCAAGCGCGAGGGCGTGACGATGTGGGGCCAGCTCGGGACGCCCGGCAGCGGGGCCGCGAGGCCCTCGGCGACCGCGGCGCCCGCGCCGCAGCGCATGTCGTACGCCCAGGACACCGCGCGCGACGTGTACGACGTCTCGCACCCGGTCGCCTGGGGCTGGCGTGTCTCCACATACCTGTGGACGAAGTCGATCTCGGCCGGCGCCTTCGGTGTGGCCGCGGGCCTCGCGCTGTGGCTCGGGCCGGCCGAGCCCCTCGGCCTCGTGGCCGCGGTGCTCGCCTCGGTCTTCTCGCTCGCGACCGTCGTGCTCCTGGTGTGGGACCTCAAGCGCCCCGAGCGCTTCTGGTTCATCCTCTTCAAGCCGAACCTGCGCTCCTGGCTGGTCTGGGGCGCGTACATCCTCATCGTCTTCAGCGGCCTCGCCGGGCTGTGGGGCGCGGCCGTGCTCTTCGGCGTCACGCAGGCGCTCGTCCCGATCGCCATCCCCGGCATCCTCTTCGCCGCGGCCGCCGCCGGGTACAGCGGCTTCCTCTTCGGGCAGGCCGAGGGCCGCGACTTCTGGCAGTCGCCGCTCCTGCCGGTGCACCTCGTCGCGCAGGCGGTCCTCGCCGGCGCGGCGATCCTCGGGCTCGCGGCGGCGGTCGGCGCCGCCGACCTCGCGGCGCCGCTCTTCACGATCCTCCTCATC
>JBOGYU010000745.1:0-2002 GCA_050696935.1 Solirubrobacteraceae bacterium
CCGATCGCCGTGGCCGGCGACAGCGCCGGCGGCAACCTCGCGGCCGTGAGCGCGCGCCGCCTGCGCGGCGAGGTGCCGCTGCGGCTCCAGGCGCTGATCTATCCGGTCACGGACGCCGGGGTCAACACGCCGTCCTACCGCGAGTTCGGCGACGGCAACGGCCTCAGCGCCGCCAGCATGCGCCGGTTCTGGAACCTCTACCTGGACGGCGCCGAGCGCAACGACCCGGACGCCTCGCCGCTGCGCGCCGGCGACCTCGCCGGCGTGGCGCCGGCGTATGTGATCACCGCGGACGCCGACGTGCTGCGCGACGAGGGCGAGGCCTACGCCGAGGCCCTGCGCCGGGCGGGCGTGCCGGTCGAGCTGCACCGCTGGCCGGGGACCATCCACGGCTTCTTCCGCTGGCTCGCCGCCACCTCGGTGGCCGGCGAGGCGATCCGCGCCGTCGGCGCGGCCCTGCGACGTGCGCTGTCCTGACCGGCGCGCGGGGCGCCGGCGCGTTGGACGTCGCTCCGGCCGCGGCACGGTACGGTGCGGCCATGGTGATGACCGCGACGACGCGCTTCTGGCACCCCTTCGCCGACATGGGTGCGGTCAGCGAGAACGAGCTCGTGATCGACCGCGGCGAGGGCGTGTGGGTGTACGACACCGACGGCAACCGCTACCTCGACGCGACGGCGAGCCTCTGGTACGCCAACATCGGCCACGCCCGGCAGGAGGTCGCCGACACCGTCGCCGCCCAGATGACCCGGCTCGAGGCCTACTCGACGTTCGGGGACATCGGCAACCGGCCGGCCAACGAGCTCGCCGAGCGGCTGGCCGCGGTGGCGCCGATGGACGACGCGCGCGTGTTCCTTGCCTCCGGCGGCGGCGACGCGATCGACACGGCGGCCAAGATCGCCCGCCGGCACTGGGTGCTCCAGGGCCGGCCGGAGCGGGCGCACCTGATCTCCCGCACCCAGGGCTACCACGGCACCCACGGCTTCGGCACCAGCATCGGCGGGATCGAGGCGAACACGAGCAACTGGGGCCCGCTGGTCGGCCAGGTCTCCAGCGTCCAGCACGACTCGCTGCAGGCGCTCGAGGCCGAGATCCTGCGCGTCGGGCCCGACCGCGTGGCGGCGTTCTTCTGCGAGCCGGTGATCGGCGCCGGCGGCGTCCACCTCCCGCCCGAGGGCTACATCGAGGGCGCCGCCGACCTGTGCGCCGAGCACGGCGTGCTGCTGGTGATCGACAGCGTGATCTGCGCCTTCGGCCGGCTCGGGACGTGGTTCGGCGTGGAGCGCTGGGAGGAGGTCCGCCCCGACCTGATCACCTTCGCCAAGGGCGTCACCTCCGGGTACCTGCCGCTGGGCGGCGTGGTCGCGTCCGGCGAGGTCGCGGCCCCGTTCTTCGAGGGTCCCGGCGGTCCGATGCTGCGCCACGGCGCCACCTACGCCGGCCACCCGACCTGCTGCGCGGCCGCGCTCGCCGTGCTGGACATCTACGAGCGCGAGGACCTGATCCCGCGCGGGCGCGAGCTCGAGGGCCCGCTCGCCGACGCGCTCGCGCCGCTCGCCGAGCACCCGGCGGTGTCCGAGGTGCGGGCCGGGCTCGGGCTGCTGGCCGCCGTGCAGGTCGCGCCCGAGGCGCTCGAGCAGGAGCCCGCCGCGGTCGCCCGGATCGCCCTGGGAGCGCGCGAGGCGGGCGTGCTCGTGCGGCCGCTGCTGGGCGCGATCGCGGTTTCGCCCCCGCTGACCGTCGAGCAGGAGCACCTCCAGCAGATCGCCGACGCGTTCCGCGCGGGCCTCGACCGGCTCTAGTACCGGCATTCGCAAGTACGCACGGTTCCGGCGGCCGCCGATCACCGGCTGACTCCACCCGGTGACCGGTCATGTGCCCCGGCACACTTCCGGATCACCGTGCGGCGTCAGCCGGCGCCGGCGACCACCGGCGACCGCACGTACTTCCGAACACCGGTACTAGTACCGGCATTCGCAAGTACGCACGGTTCCGGCGGCCG
>JBOGYU010000746.1:0-2001 GCA_050696935.1 Solirubrobacteraceae bacterium
ATCGCCAGGGGCGAGCCGCCGCCCGGTCTGGGCGAGGAGGGACGGGCGCTCTGGCGCGTCCTCGCCGCCACGGACTACGAAGAGGCGCGGCTGCGGCTGCGCGAGCTGCCCGCTCCGGCGCGCGACCGACTGCTCACGCTCTCCCCGCGCCCGGTGTGGGCCACGCTGGCACCGCCGGTCTTCTGGGTGCACGACCCGAAGGACCACTACGTCCCCGTCGCGCAGGCCATGGACGCGGACGCCGCTCCACGCGCGAGCCCGCTCGAGCTCGTCATCCCGGCGCTGCTCGCGCACGGCGAGCCGGTCCGAGCCGAAGCGCGCGAGGCCGGCCTCATCTTCTGGGCGACCGAGCTGCGGCAGCTCCTGGGGTTCGTGATGGAGCTGCTCCGCGTCGCGACCTGACTCCGATCCCAGGAAGCTCCGCCTGCGAGCGCGAATCGGGTGGTCGCGGGCGTGCCATCAGGGGCGGTCGCGCGCGTGGCATGGGGGTTGCCTGTCTGGTCGGCACTCTCGCGTGGAGGTGTGCCGTGACGGATCAGGGGTTCTCGAGCGGGCTCGCCATCGGGCTCGCGATCGTGCTCATGGTCGTCGTGCTGCTCCTCGTGACCGGCGGCGTCGCCGGTCAGGACGGCGGCGGCATCGACATCAGGCTGTGGCGCTGACCTCGGTGCTCTGAGGGGCGGGCGCGGGCTTCGGCTCGCGCACCGCCCTCGCCATGACGGCGGTTCCGGCGGCCATCGCGCCGAGACCGACCAGCAGCACCCCGCGCGGCTCGATCACACCCAGGAGCATGGCCGCCAGGAACGGCGCGACGCTGCCGCGCACGCCAAGGAGGAAGGACTGCGCCGCGGCGTACTCGGGCACCCGGCCCTTCGGTGCCAGCTGCACGACGTTCGTGTGGTACGTGAGGTCCGCGCCGGCGACCACGATGCCGGACACGAGCGCCACGGGCAGGAGCGCCCAAGTCGACGGCGCGAGCACGTAGCCGATCGGGACGATTAGCAGCAGGATCGTGTTGTGGAGCGTCAGCCGGAGCGATGAGCCCCGGTCGATGCGGCGCCCCCAGAAGAGGAGCGCCCCGATCATCGTCGCCGACTGGACCGCCGCCATGATGCCGACGAACGTGTTCGAGGCGTCGAAGTGCTCGACGAGCAGGATCGGGTACACGGCGCTGTTCATGAGGTTTCCGAGCCCGAAGACCGTGAACGAGGTGAGGAGCAGGCGGAAGCGCCGGTCGGCCCACACGTCGCGGACCATCTCCCCGGCCGGGCGGCGCACCGCGCCCGCGTCCTCCGGCGGGTCGTAGCGCATCCAGAAGATGGCGATCGCGCCCGGGAGGGACAGGCACGTCGCCGCGGCGAAGACGTAGCTGGCCGGCACGACGTCGATGACCGTTCCGGCCGCCGCGGCGGCGGCGACGACGGTGATGCCGAAGCCCATGCGGACCTTGCTCATGGCCTGCGCGCGCTCCTGCGCCGGATAGATGCCGGCCATGAGCTGCGTGTACGCGGCGATGTTCGCGATGGCGATCACCCAGAAGGCGATCGACGCGGCGGCGAACTGCTGCGGCGTCGCCGCGAGCAGGACGACCGCCAGGAACACCAGGCGCGCCAGCGTCGAGGTCGCGGCCACGACGCGGACCGGGTTCAGCCGCCGGAGCAGGTAGGCGGAGAGCGGCGACAGGAGATGGCCGATGAAGGGCGCGGCGACCACCAGCGCCACGTCGAAGGGCGTCCCGCCCATGCGGACGACGACCACCGGCATGAACGTCACGACGACGCCCATGTAGGCGCCGCCGCTGATCCCGCCGAAGACGTCGATCCGGAAGTTGCGCCGGACGCGCTCGGGCGACCAGTTCAGGTCGAGCATCGCTGGAGGTAACGGTCGGCCGGTCGGTCTAGCGCGGGCGGTCGGGGCCGCCGCCGGGACCCGGGCGGTAGCCACCGGGGCGCGGCCCGTAGGGGCGCCGCGGCCCGTAGGACGCTCCAGGCGGGCGGGGGC
>JBOGYU010000747.1:0-2001 GCA_050696935.1 Solirubrobacteraceae bacterium
GCCGAGCCCTCGCCGAGGGCCTCGGCCCCGTCGGCCGGCTCCGGGCGCTGTGGGCGCTGCCGCCCCGCACCCGCTGACGACGGCTCCGAGCCGCGTTTCGCCGCGCGAGTCCGACGACTCCGTCGTCGGCTCGGCTCAGCCTTTCGCCGCGCGAGTCGGACGACTCCGTCGTTCGGCCCGGCTCAGCCCGCCAGGGCGGGCCCGCGCGCGTCGTTGCGCATCTCCGCCAGGATCCGCTCCAGGCGCGGCTCCGACGAGCGGTCGATGTGGTCCATCGCGGCGGCGACCGCCGGGTGGTGGGCTGCGATCTGGGCGTGCATCTCGTGGGCCACGGCCCGGTATCCGGGGTGGCCCTCGCGGCCCGAGCGCAGCTCGATCAGGTGCATGGCCTCGCGGGCGTTCATGTCGAGCACGTAGCGGATCCGGTAGCCGAGGCAGAGCGCGTACGGCGCCGCCTCTCCGAGCCCGGCGGCGGCAAGCCGCTCGTACTCGGCGCGCGAGCGGTCGAGCGCGCGGGCGTACACCCCGCCGCAGCCGGCGGCGGCGACCTCGTCGGGGACCGCCGCGCCCAGGTCGGGCGACAGCGACTGCCACTGGACGGTGAGCAGCCGGTGGCGCTGGAGGTCGCGGAAGGCGCCGTAGTCGGAGACGACCTCGAACCGGTAGCGGAGCGCCTCGAAGCCGCGGCCCGGGCGGTGGCGGCGGTTGCGGCGGTCGCCGACGAGGTCGCCGAGCAGCCGGGCGCGCTCGTCGTCGCCCAAGCCACGCACCGTCTCCAGCGTCTCCTCCTCGCCCGCGGTCGCGGACTCGAACAGCAGCGCGGCGAGCAGGCGGTCCTCGTCGCCGTCCACGTGAAGCAGGCGGACGGACGGCCGGTCCTCCGGCGCGGGCTCGCGCCGGTCGAGCCCCAGTCGCGCGACCCACGCCTCCGCCGCCTCGCGGCGGCGCTCCAGGTAGGCGACCCACTCGCCGCCGCGCTCGGGCCGCTCCACGCGCGAGACGAAGCTCGGCATCGTCGCCTTGATGGCGTCGAGGATCATGCCGCCGTAGGCGCGCGCCTCCGGGAGCGGGTCGGCCAGCAGGTGCAGGATCAGCTGCTCGTATGCCTGCCCGGTGGCGTAGATGCCCATGTGCGAGAGCGACGCCGCGGGCAGCAGGCCGCGCAGCAGGTCGAGCGCCTTCGCGTTGACCGCCCGCCGGCGCGCCGCGGGAGGCTCGCCGTCCGCGCGCGGGAACGTGTCGTCGACCCAGGCGCGCACGCGCGGGAGCGCTTCGGCGTAGGCGTCGAACAGCGCGGTCATCGCCGCCTCGTACTCCGGCCCGAGCGCGTCGTCGCGGTAGAAGCGGTAGCCGCCTCCGGGCATCGGCGCGTCGTAGGCAATGTAGCGGGTGGACTGCTCGAGGTAGGCGGCGAGACGCGGCCGCTGGAGCGTCTTGGTGAGCACGTTCGAGACCCACTCGCAGGCCACGTGCGCGCCGCCGAGCTGGGCCACCGAGTCGTCCCCGTAGCCGACGAAGATCCGCTCGTACAGCTCCGCCGCCCGGCGGCCCTCGCCGGCCTCGAACCCTCGGCCCGCCGCCGGTCCGTCGCCGGCCTCGAACCCTCGGCCCGCCGCCGGTCTGTCGCCGGCCTCGAACCCTCGGCCCGCCGCCGGTCTGTCGCGGGCCTCGAACCCTCGGCCCTCCGCGGCCCGCGTGCCCTCGAACCCACGGCCATCGTCGGCCGGAAGGGAGTCGGCGAACTCGTCCAGGAACAGCCGCCGCAGGGTGCCCGGATAGCGCGAGTAGCGGGCAAACAGCGCGCCCTTGACCGTCTCCGGCAGGTTCACGAGCGCGAACACGGGCCCATCGAGGTCGGTCACGTGGGGCGCCAGGCGGGCGCACTCGGCGGGGGTGAGGTCGTCGGACGGGTAGCGCACGGGACGGCCACCCTACCGCGGCCCGCGGAAGGATCTACGCGGGTGCGCCGGCGGGCCGCTCGGGCGCCTGCCAGCCGGCGCC
>JBOGYU010000748.1:0-1999 GCA_050696935.1 Solirubrobacteraceae bacterium
GCCAGTCCGCCCGGCCGACGTCCGCTTCGCCTGGCCCGACGAGGACGTCATCAGCGGCCGGACCGCTGCCCACACCGACGTCCGGCGCAAACGTGAAGATCACCGGAGGTCAAACGTGAAGACCTCCCAGCGGAGAGGGCGGGATTCGAACCCGCGATGGAGCTTTCCGCCCCATACTCGCTTAGCAGGCGAGTGCCTTCAGCCACTCGGCCACCTCTCCGGGTGCGGCGGAGTGTAGAGGCTCCGGGCGCGGCGGTCCGGGGCGCGGAGAGCGGCTGAGGCGCGGCTGGCGGTCAGGCCGCTCCGCGGCGGCCGAGGGCGTCGAGCTCCTCGAGCGACTGGCCGGCGCCGGAGGCCACGCAGGTGAGCGGGGCGTCGGCGATCTGGACCGGCATCCCGGTCTCTCGGTGCACCCGGTCCATGAAGCCGCGCAGGAGCGCGCCGCCGCCGGCGAGCATGATCCCGTGGCGGGCGATGTCGGCGGCCAGCTCGGGCGGCGTCACCTCCAGGGTCGCGTGGACGGCGGCGAAGATGTCCGCCAGGGGTGGCTCGATCGCTCGCCGGACCTCCTCGCTGCCGAGCTCGAGCTCGCGCGGGAGCCCCGACAGCAGGTCGCGGCCGCGGATCGCCGTGGAGAGCTCGCCGTCGCCCAGCGGGACCGCCGAGCCGACCGCGAGCTTGATCGCCTCCGCGCTCTGGGAGCCGATCGCCATCCGGTGCTCGAGCCGGATGTAGTTCGTGATCGCGTCGTCGAGGTCGTAGCCGCCGACGCGCAGGGAGCGAGACACGACGATGCCCCCCAGCGAGATCACCGCCACCTCTGAAGTGCCGCCGCCGACGTCGACCACCATCCGCCCCACCGGCTCGGCGATCGGCAGGCCGGCGCCGATCGCGGCGGCGAGCGACTCCTCGATCAGGTGCACCTCGCGCGCGCCGGCGCTCAAAGAAGCCTCCTCCACCGCCCGCCGCTCGACGTCGGTCACGCCCGACGGAGCGCACATGACGAGCCGCGGACGAGAAAAGCGGCTCGACAGCACCTTGTCGACGAACTGTCGCAACATCGCCTCGGTGACCTCGAAGTCGGCGATCACGCCGTGGCGCAGCGGGCGGTCGGCGGAGATCGTGGCCGGCGTGCGGCCGATCATCAGCTGGGCGTCGGCGCCGACCGCGTGCACCTCGTTGGTGCGTTGGTCGATCGCCACCACGGACGGCTCGGACAGCACGATCCCGCGCCCGCGCACGTAGACCACGGTGTTCGCCGTGCCCAGGTCGATCGCCATGTCGCCCACCGGGCGCAGGGAGGCCAGCGACCACCGCCGGCGCGAGTGCGACCGGAAGACTCCCCTCGATGCCATCGCGGACCAGCATACGTGTACGGTCCGCCCATGCCCGACCCTTCGACCTTCCTGCTCTTCGCCGCCGCGAGCCTCGCCTTCCTCGCGATCCCGGGCCCGTCGGTCTTCTACATCGTCACACGCAGCCTCGCCCAGGGGCGCCGCGCGGGCGTGACGTCGATGCTCGGCGTGCAGGTGGGCGGGCTCGTGCACGTGGCGGCCGCGGCATTTGGCGTGTCGGCACTGATCGCGTCCTCCGCCGAGGCGTTCACGGTCGTCAAGTACGCGGGTGCGGCGTACCTCGTGTACCTCGGCGTGCGCAAGCTGCGCTCGAAAGGGGAGCCGGACGACGCCGACGACGCCGAGCGCACCCCTGCGTCGATGTCGCGCCTGTTCGGGCACGGCGTCGTGGTGAACGTGCTCAACCCGAAGACCGCGCTGTTCTTCCTCGCCTTCCTGCCGCAGTTCGTCGATCCGGCGGCCGGGCCGGTCGCCCCGCAGATGCTCGTCCTCGGGACGCTGCTCGTGGGCCTCGGTGTGCTCAGTGACGGCACGTACGCACTGGTCGCCGCCCACGCGGGCCGGCGCCTGCGCAGCACGGCGGCCGCCCGCCGCCTGGTCGACCGCCTCAGCGGCGGCGTGTTCGTCGGCCTCGGCCTCGCGGC
>JBOGYU010000749.1:0-1998 GCA_050696935.1 Solirubrobacteraceae bacterium
GGCCAGAGCCGCGGCGGCGTGCTCGCGGCCGCGCTCGCCGCGCGCCGCCCGGACCTCGTCTCGGGCATCGTCACGCTCGGCGCGCCCACGGTCTCGATGCTCCGCGTGCACCCGCTGGTGCTCGCCCAGGTCGGTCTCCTCGGCGCGCTCGGCACGGGCGGCGTGCCGGGCCTGTTCAGCCTGCGCTGCCTACGCGGCCACTGCTGCGAGGGCTTCCGCGCCGCGCTCGCCGGGCCGTTCCCGCCCGGCGTCCGCTACGTGGCGGTCTACTCGCGCAGCGACGGGATCGTCGACTGGCGCGCCTGCCTGGACCCATCGGCCGACGAGCACGTCGAGGTCGCCGCATCGCACATCGGGATGGCGCTCAACCGCAGCGTCTACGAGCACGTCGCCCGCGCGCTGGCGGCGTTCGAAGAGCCGGTCCGGCTCCCGCGCGCGGCCTAGCCTTCCCGCGCCTCGTCGCGCAGCCGTTCGAGCTCGGCGGCCTCCGCCGGCCGGTCGCGCTGGAGCAGCAGGCGGCCCGAGCGGAGCGTCAAGCGTCTGCGGACTATCCGCGCTCCAGCAGCGCCACGCACTCGATGTGTGGCGTCTGCGGGAACATGTCGACCGGCCGCACGCGGACGAGCCGGTAGCCCGCCTCGACCATCTGGGCGGCGTTGGGGGCGAGCGTCGTCGGGTTGCAGGAGACGTAGACGACGCGGGAGGGCCGGGCCTCGAGGATGCGGCGGACGACCTTCTGGGAGAGCCCCGACCGGGGCGGGTCCACGACGGCGACGTCGGGCCGGCCGGCCTGCTCGACCAGGTCGCGCATCGCGAGCCGGATGTCGCCGGCGTAGAAGCGGGCGTTGAGCACGTCGTTGAGGCGGGCGTTCTCGATCGCGTCGGCCACCGCGGCCTCCACGATCTCCACGCCGACCACCTCGCGGGCGCGGGCCGCCAGCATGAGGGCGATCGTGCCGATCCCGCAGTAGAGGTCGAAGACCCGCTCGGTGCCGCGCAGGCCGGCCAGCTCGGCGGCGATCCCGTACAGGCGCTCGGCCATCTCCGTGTTGGTCTGGAAGAACGCCTCCGGGGAGACCAGGAAGTCGAGCCCGCCGAGCCGCTCGCGCAGCTGGGGCGTGCCGGAGAGCAGCACGGTCTCGCCGCCCAGCGTGCTCTCGCCCAGCTGCTCCTGCTGCGTCCAGAACAGCCCGTCGCAGGCCACGGCGCCGACCAGCGAGTCGGCGTCGATGCGGCCCGGCGACGTGACCAGGCGCACCTGGAGCTCGCCGGTGCGGCGGCCCTCGCGGATCACGAGGTTGCGCAGCAGGCCGTGCTGCTCGCGCCGGTCCCAGGCGGTCAGGCCCTGCGCGCGGCACCAGGCCAGCACCTGCTCGCGCACCGCGTTCGAGCGCTCGGAGGCCAGCAGGCAGTCCTCCATCGACACGATCTCGTCCCAGCGGCCGGGCGCATGGAAGCCGCACACCAGCTCGCCGCCGGCGCCGGTCCCGAACGAGTACTCGAGCTTGTTGCGGTAGCGCCACTGCTCGACGGCCGGGACGATCGGCTCGAGCTCGAAGCCCTCGAGGCGGCCGATCCGCTCGAGCGCCTCGCCGACGAGTCCGGCCTTGACCTCGAGCTGGCGCTCGTAGGGAAGCACCTGCCAGGCCGCGCCCGGGTGCTCCGCGGCGGCGGGGATGCGGTCGGGCGACGGGTCGAGCACCTCGACGGCGCGCGCCTCCGCGTAGGCGCGCTTGGCCCTGCCGACCACCGCGCGCACGCGGTCGCCGGGCACGGCTCCCGCCACGAACACGACGTAGCCGTCGCGCCGCGCGACGCCGTTGCCGCCGTGGGCGAGCGAGTCGACGGTCAGCTCGAGCTCGTCGCCGCGCGCGGGCCGCGCCTGTGGGGTCGTGGTCACCCGACCCAGGATGACACTCAGCCTGGATCCACCGATCATCCGTGGATGCCTCGGCGCCGTGGGCCGAGTCAGAGACGATCGGCCGCGCATCCATGTGG
>JBOGYU010000750.1:0-1997 GCA_050696935.1 Solirubrobacteraceae bacterium
GCCGGAGGCCGCGGCCGTCCCGCCGCTCGCCGCGGCGGTGGTGCCCAGCTGTGCGAGCAGCGTCTTCTTGAGCAGGAGCATCGGCCCGACCGGGAAGAGCGCGGCGAGCGCCTTGTTGGTCTGGCGGAGCTGCTTGCGGAAGGTGGCGCAGCGCTCGCAGGTGCGCAGGTGGCGGCGCACGGGGGCGGTCGTGCGGGTCAGTCCCTCGGCTACCTCGCCAAGCTCCGCGCGCACCTCCTCGCAGGACAGCAGCCGCGCCTCGGCGGCCTCCGCGAGCGAGACGCGGGCGCGCACGAGCAGCGACTTGACGGACGGGACGGTGGTCTCCATCGCCTCGGCGATCTGCTCGTAGGAGAGCGCGTCGATCTCCCGCAGCAGGAGCGCGGTGCGCTGCGTCTCCGGCAGGTCCTGGACGTCGGCGATCAGGAGCCGGAACTCCTCGCGCCGGTGCACCTTGTCGGCGGTCGTCTGGCCGTGCTCGGACAGGTGCACGTCCATGGAGTCGACGCCCACCGCCTGTGTCCGGCGCAGGTGGTTGAGCGAGCGGTTGCGGGCGATCCGGTACAGCCACGGCCGCACGTTGATGTCCCGCTGGTCCCCCAGGATCGCGTTGAAGGCGGCGGCGAACACCTCCTGGAGCACGTCCTCGGCGTCCTCCTTGGAGGACAGCATGTGGCGGCAGAACGCCAGCAGGCGCGCCTGGTAGCGGGCGACGAGCGCCTCGAAGGCGTGGTGGTTGCCGCGCCGGACGAGCGCGATCAGGCGCTCGTCCGACTGCAGGCGCAGCAGCGGCGAGCGCCCGTGGACTCCGGCTACGCCGGCGGGATGGTGGAGTGCTGAGGCTTCCAAGACAGCGAGGCGCGCAGACGCGCGCAATCATCCTTCCGCCGCAGGAACTCCCACGCGGCTGGAAAGTTGCGTGGGTTCGAGAGTAGCGGCAGCGCCCCACGGCGTGACGACCGGGCGCGGATTGCAACGCTTGCTGCACATGAGCGCCTCGATCCGCCCAGCCGCCCTGCCCGACGCGCCGGCGATGGCCCGCATCTACAACGAGGGGATCGCCGGCCGCCAGGCCACGTTCGAGACCCGCACGCGCGGCGCGGACGAGGTCGTCGCCTGGCTCGGCGAGCGCGGCCCGGTGCTCGTAGCCGACGACGCCGGGCGGATCCTCGGCTTCGCGCGCGTGAGCGCCTACTCGGACCGCGAGGTCTACGCGGGCGTGGGCGAGTACGGCATCTACGTGGCGACTGCGGCCCGCCGCACCGGCGTCGGCGCCCGCCTGCTCCACGCGCTCGTGCCGGCGGCCGAGGCGGCGGGCTACCACAAGCTCACGGCGAAGCTCTTCACCACCAACGCGGCAAGCCTCGCCCTCGCCCGCCGCTGCGGCTTCACGGAGGTGGGCGTCCACCGCCGCCACGCCCGCCTGGACGGCGAGTGGCGCGACGTCATGGTGGTCGAGCGCCTGATCGGCGAGTCACGCTGAGCGCCTAGGATGGGTGCCACGCCCGGGTAGACAAATTTGGCAAAGTCCGCGGTCTTAAACACCGTTGCTCGTGAGAGCTCTGTGGGTTCGAATCCCACCCCGGGTACTGGCAAACCGGGACGCGTGCGACGCCTCGCGACGGGCGGGCTCATGCTGCCCTCTGCAGGGCCGGCTCGTGGCGCGTCCAGGCGGGGGCAGGCGGAGATTCGAGCGAGGTCACGGGGCTGGGCGCGTGCGGGAGCGGTGCGTCCTCCCGGCTCCAGCGCACGATCGTCCGCCGCAGCGCGCCGAGCGTCGCCAGGCCGATCGGGGCGGGCAGCCAGATCGCCAGGGCGCGGTAGGCCAGCACGGAGACCAGCGCGAGATCCGCCTGGGACGCCGAAGGCCAGCAGCATGCCGACCATGCCGCCGCTGACCGCGCCGGGGATCGGGATGGTGTTGCCGAGCTGGCCGACGAAGTAGGCAAGCGCGACGGCGGCGAGCGAGGGGGGCGCACCGAAGGCGTGCAGCATCG
>JBOGYU010000751.1:0-1984 GCA_050696935.1 Solirubrobacteraceae bacterium
CTCGTCCTCAGCGCCCGGGCGCGCGACCGCGAGACCGTCGCCGCGATGCTGCACCGGCGCGCCGACGAGGCCACCGGCCTGCTCGCCGGAGCGGACGTGACGCTGCGCCTGCTCGACGGCGAGCACGCGGCCGCGCTGCTGGCCCGGACGCTCGACCCGCCCGGCCCACCCGCGGGCACGCACCTCGACGGGGAGATCCACGCGTGCTGACCCGTCGACGGTCGCGATCCGATGCGGCTGGCGGCTCGCTGCTCGGCCCGCCGGCAGTGCAGGTCGCGCACGACCACCTACGCGCGGGCGGGCGCTTGGAGCGCACGTTCGCCGTGATCGGCTATCCGCGCGAGGTCTCCCGCGGCTGGCTGGCGCCGCTGCTGCAGGCGGCCGGCGAGCTCGATCTCGGGCTGCACATCGAGCCGATCCCGCCGGGGCTCGCGGCCGACCGGCTGCGGCGCCAGCGCGCCCGGCTTGAATCCTCGCGGCGGATCGACGCGCAGAAGGGCCGGCTCGCCGACCCCACGATCGACGCCGCGGCGCAGGACGCCGACGAGCTCGCCGCCCGCCTCGCGCGCGGGGAGAGCCGGATGTTCCGCTCCGGGCTCTACCTCTCCGTCCACGCGCAGACCAGGCGCGAGCTCGACGAGCGATCCGAGCGCGTGCGCACGCTGTGCGCCTCGCTGCTGCTGCACGTCGTTCCGGCCACGTTCCGGGCGCTCGAGGGCTGGACGACCACGCTCCCCGTCGGGCTGGACCGGCTGCGGCTGCGCCGCGCGTTCGACACCGACGCGCTGGCGGCCGCGTTCCCGTTCGCGGCGACCGACCCGCCGCTGGACGAGCAAGGGGTGCTCTACGGCGTCACCGACGCCGGCGCGCCGGTACTCGTCGACCGCTTCGCCCGCGAGAACTTCAACGCCGTCCTGCTCGCCCGCTCGGGGGCCGGCAAGAGCTACCTCGCCAAGCTCGAGGCGCTGCGCCTGTTGTACCGCGGGGTGCAGGTGTTCGTGATCGACCCCGAGGACGAGTACCGGCGGTTGTGCGACGCCGTCGGCGGCGCCTACCTGTCGCTCACGGGTCCCGACCCGGCGACGCTGAACCCGCTCGAGCTGCCGGGCGGCGGCCATGCCCGCACGCTCGATGAGCGGATCCTGTTCCTTGCCGAGCTGGTCGAGCTGCTGGTCGGCGACGACCTCGCCGGCCGCGAGCTCGCGGTCCTGGACCGCGCGGCCCGCGCCGCCTACGCGCGGGCCGGCATCACCCAGGAGCCCGGAACGCATCGCCGGCCGGCGCCGCTGCTGTCAGACCTGGTGCGCGCGCTCGAAGCGGAGAGCGCGGCCGGGCAGGCGCTCGCCGAGCAGCTCGCCCCGTACGCCACCGGGTCGCACTCCTCGCTGTTTGACCGCCCGACCTCCGCCCGCCCCGACGGGCACCTGGTCTGCTTCTCGTTGCGGGGCCTGCCGGAGCGGCTGAAGGCGCCCGCGCTGCTGGTCTGCCTGGACGCGGTGTGGCGCTCGCTGGAGGGGCCGCTGCGGCGTCGCTGCGTGCTCGTCGACGAGGCGTGGCTGCTGATGCGCGAGCCGGCCGGCGCCCGGTTTCTGTTCCGGCTGGCCAAGAGCGCCCGCAAGCGCTGGTGCGCTCTGACGGCGATCACGCAGGACGCCTCGGATCTGCTCGGCACCGACCTCGGCCAGTCGGTCGTCGCGAACGCCGCCACCCAGCTGCTGCTCAGGCAGGCGCCGCAGGCGATCGACGGCGTCGGCAACGCGTTCAAGCTCTCGGCCGGCGAACGGCGCTACCTCGCCGCCTGCCCCACCGGCCACGGACTCGTCCTGACCGGCGAGCAGCGGATCCCGCTCACGGTCGTCGCCAGCCCCGAGGAGCACGCGCTGGTCACCAGCGACCCCGCCGAGCTCGCCGACCGGGAGGCCTCGGCGTGACCCGCTGGGCGCTCTCGGCGATCGGCGGCGTCGTGCTGCTGCCGGTGCTCGTG
>JBOGYU010000752.1:0-1967 GCA_050696935.1 Solirubrobacteraceae bacterium
CGCTGACGTCCGCGCCGACGAACGGGCCGTCGTGATCGAGAAGGGCGGCATTCCTGTCGCAGCCGTGGTGCCGCTCTCCACGCTGGAGCGCGATCGGCGCTGGATGCAGGAGCGGACGGAGCGCGCGGCCCTCCTCGAGCGGATGCGCGCGCCGTTCGAAGGCGAGATGCCGGCTGAGCTGGAGCGTGAGGCGGATCGCGCCATCGTCGCGGTCCGAGCCGAACAGGGGACGCGTCGGTCGCGCCGCTGATCAGGGTCCTGCTGGATGCGAACGTCCTCGTGACCGGCGCGGTCAGCTCACGGAGCGCCGTCGCCGACATCATCGACGACTGGCTCGTCGACCGCCGGTTCCTCGTGGTGGCCTCAGAACGCATCCTCGCGGAGGTCGCGGGCGCCCTGCGGAGACCCTACTTAGCAAAGCGGCTTCCTAGGGGGTCTCGTGACAGCTATCTGGACCTCCTGCGTCGCGAGGCGGTGATCGTTCGCGCCGACGCGCTGCCGCTCGGGGTCTCGCCTGATCCGGGTGACGAGCATGTGCTGGGCGCGGCCGTCGAAGGACGGGTCGAGTACATCGTCACGGGAGATGCGGCGCTGCTTCGCCTGGGAGCGGTCCGGGGGATCCGGATCATCACGCCCGCCGACCTGCGAGAGCTGCTCCGGTCCGAGCAGCCGGAGCCGCCCAGGCAAGGATCCTGACCAGGCGCCGGCCCGCCGAGTAGCGTGCTCGTATGCCGCGAGCCGGGACGTGGTACGCGATGCTGGTGGCCGGGGTCGCCCTCCTGGCGCTCGCGGGATACACGGGGTACGTCCTCTACCCCCGCTTCGGCCTGCCCGCGGTCTCTGGCGCGGCGCTCCTAGTCCTCGCCGCAGGTGCCGGCATCGCGTCGTTCTTCTCGCCCTGCTCGTTCCCGCTCCTCGCGACGCTGCTTGCGCGCGAGGCGGGCGTGGAGCGGCGCACCGCGCGCGCACTCGGCTTCGCCGCCGCGCTCGCGCTGGGCGCCGGCGCCTTCCTGCTGCTCGCGGGCCTCGCCGTTGCGCTCGGGGCGGGCGGGCTCTTCTCGGGCGTGACCTTCACCAGCGCCGCCGGCAGGACGATCCGAGCCGTCGTCGGGGTCGGCCTCGTCGTCCTGGGGCTCGTCCAGCTGGGCACCATCCGGATGTCGTTCCACGGCATCGACCGCGTCGCGCGGCCGCTCATGCGCCGGCAGGCGGTCGAACGGCGCGAGCGCCCGGCCGCCGGCTACGCGGTCCTCGGCTTCGGGTACGTGCTGGCGGGCTTTGGCTGAAGCGGGCCGATCCTGGTGGGTCTCACCGGACACGCGCTGACCATCGGCGGTTCCGCCGCCGCGTTCGCCGCCTTCGTCGCCGCGGCGACGGTCATCGCGCTGCTCCTCTTCGGCTTCGCGATGGTGGTGGCCCGGGCACAGGAGTCCACGGTGAAGGCAATCCGCGCCCGCGCCGGTCAGGTGAAGCGCTACGGCGGCTACGTCCTGGTCGCCGTGGGGCTCTGGACCTTCCTGCTGGCCGTCTTCGCCGAGCTCTTCGCGCGCTACTTCCCAGTCTGAGCGGACAGGGCGAACGACATCGGCGCGATGCGTCCGCGTCACCGCGATGGTCTGGAGCTGCTCCCGGCGCTCTGATCCAGCTGATGCGGGAGCGCGGGCGCGCCAGCGTCGTACACGAGCGGGCCGTCCTCGAGGCGGGCGAGCTCCCAGCTCCGGTGCGGCTCGTAGCTCGCGGCGTCGAGGAGGTGCACGACCTCCCAGCCGTCCGCCGCGAGCCGGTCGGCGAGGATCCGCCGGTGGCACCGCCACCACAGCGTCTCGGCGCACATGACCGCGACCCGCCGGTCGCGCGCGAGCCCGATCAGGCGCTCGTAGCCGCGGGCGAACTCCTCGCTCCCGAGGTGGTCGGCGTAGCCGCGGAAGGCGTCCACGCGCAGGGCCGTGTGCGGCGAGCCGGGGGCC
>JBOGYU010000753.1:0-1965 GCA_050696935.1 Solirubrobacteraceae bacterium
TCGAGCAAGAGCGCCTGGGGCTCGGCCGCGCACGCGCCGCGGCGCGCGCGCTCGCGCTGCCGGCGTCGCTCCATCGGCGACAGCTCGCACATCAGGGGCCGGGCGCCCGCGAGCAACGCGAGGTCCTCGGTGAGCGGCGCCGACGGCAGCGTCAGCGCCGGGTCGAACTCCTCGCCGCGCTCGAACGCCAGCGCCGCGAGCGTGCGTGTGGAAAGGGTGGACATGTAGCCTCCTTGGGGTCGGCCCTCGCGCTGATCTCTTTTCCGGGAGTGCGTGAGGGCATGGCTTGGCGGCCGTCCTGCGAGCAGGGCGGCCGTTCTTCTGTTCTTGTGGCGCCGATCCGTGTGGCCGGTCGGCGATTCGCGGTGGTGCCGGCGTTACACCGACGGCGCGATGCCGGGAGCGCTCGGTGCGACCGATTCCGCAGCCGCAGGGGAGCGCTACTCAGCGCGAGCGTCGCCCGGCCGGGTCGCCGGCGACGCTGATCCGCCTGGCTGGTCGCCGCCGGGACCGGCCACCCCCTTCGGCGGTGAGAACTCCGCGATGCGGTGCGCACAGCTCATACGGCCCCGACGGTTCGTCGGGCTCGTCTTCGTCGCCTTCGGGATCGAGACCCAGGGTCTCGAGCACCTCGGGCGGGAGTCCGCGAAACGTGCCCATCGGCACGCCTCCTTTCACGTCAGGCGGCGACAGCAACGGCCGCCGCGAGGAACGGGTAACCGGCTACCCCCAAGGCAGCGCCGGCCGTCGCGAGGGACTGGATACCGGCCACCCCCAGGCAGCGCCGGCCGTCGCGAGGGAGCGGATACCAGCCACCCCCAACGGCGTCGAATGCGACCTTTGAGCTGCCGTCAGCGCGGTGCCCAGCGGCACGACGACAGGGGTGGCAGGTCGTCAGTCGTCAGGGCGCGGGCTCGGCGAGCGTGCGTGAAACGAGCGAGACCGGCCAGGTGGGAACGCGAGTGGGCCGCCGGTGACGATCGGGCAACAGGCCATCGGACACTTGGACCGGCCACACGGGCGCGAACGCAAAATGACCGCCCGGACGAGCAGCATGACGAAGCGTCGAAACGCAGCCCGCGAGGCGGTCAGAAGGTCAAGCTCAGGGCGCCGAAGCGGCTATGTGATGCCCACAAAAGGGCGGGGTGACCAGAAGGTCAGAACGAACGAGATCCGGACGGTACCAACGCCCCCCGACGACCACAACCCTCCGGGTCTCCGCGACGACCTGCCACACGGACGGCTGCAGCCTGCGACTCCTCCCGTAGCAGCGCAGCACTCGGCCTGCATGCGGGTGGCGCCTATGGACTCCCGGGTCGAGCGGTGCAGGGGATCGACGGAGCTCACATTCGCGGCCCCGCGCATGCCCCGTCCTGGACCCACCGCGCGGGACCTGTCAGGGAACCCTCGCCTCCTACTGCGTGACCTAGACGCCTCGCTCTGCCAATACCTTCTAAGGCACTGGGGGTAACGACACGTGCTGAGCGCCGCTCGGCTCACGCGCTGGCGTGACCCCGTAGGTTCGGTCCGGTGCTTGTGAGAGTCCTATGCGCCCGTGATGATGGGCGAGCGAGGACACGCGATGAAGCGACGCAGGCACACCCCGGAGCAGGTGATCCGCAAGTTGCGCGAGGCCGAGCGGCTGCTGGGCGAGGGCAGGACGACCGCCGAGGTCGCGCGGCACTTGGAGGTCAGCGAGAACACGTATCACCGCTGGCAGCGCCAGTTCGGCGGGATGAAGGCCGACGACGCCAAGCGCCTGCGCGAGCTCGAGCGCGAGAACGCGACGCTGAAGCGGATCGTGGCCGACAAGGAGCTCGAGAACGTCGCGCTGAAGGAGATCGCCAAGGGAAACTGGTGAGCCCAGCCCGCCGGCGCCGGGCGGTCGCGATGCTGCGCGACCGCCTCGACGTCAGCGAGCGCTGGGCGTGCCGGATCGTCGGCCAGCACCGCTCCACCCAGCGC
>JBOGYU010000754.1:0-1965 GCA_050696935.1 Solirubrobacteraceae bacterium
GCCGCCAGCCGGTCCGCCGGCACGTGCGGCCTGAGCGCGAGCAGGAACAGGCGCATCTCGCCGCTGAGCGCCGCGTGGGCGGCGGCGATGCGCGGGCTCCGCGCCGCCTCCACGATCGCACCGTGCAGGCCGGCGTGCGCCTCGTTGATCGCGCTCCACGGCGGGTCTTCGCCCGCGCA
This sequence comes from Solirubrobacteraceae bacterium, assembly GCA_050696935.1. Lineage (GTDB taxonomy): Bacteria > Actinomycetota > Thermoleophilia > Solirubrobacterales > Solirubrobacteraceae > DASSUW01. Next base: position 180 of record JBOGYU010000754.1, read on the forward strand.
CGCGTCCTGGAGCCGCGCGAGCGCCTCGTGGACGGACGGCGGCAGCCGCCCGCCGTTGCGCTCGCGCGCCAGGTGAGCGGCCTCCAGCTCCAGGGCCGCACGCAGCTCGTACAGCCAGCGCACGTCGTCGGCGGTGAGCTGGGCGACGCGCGCGCCGCGGTGAGGCTCGATCCGCACGAGCCCCTCGGCAGCGAGCGCGCGCAGCGCGGCGCGCAGCGAGTGGCGTGCGACGCCGTACTTCTCGCACAGCTCCTGCTCGCGCAGGCGGGCGCCGGCCGGAAGCGCGCCGTCGAGGATCTCGCGCCGCAGGGCGGTGGCGAGGGCGTCGACGGTGGAGATGCGCTCGAGCGTGGCCATCGGTCCGGGGATCATCCCGTGGCGCGCTCGGGGGTTGCAACCACGGGCAGGCGGACGGCGAGCGCGAGCAGCCCGGCGAGCACGAGCCCGCCGCCCAGCGCCGAGGCTCCGGTCATCTCCTCGGCGAGCACGACCGCGCCGAGGACGCCGGCGGTGAGCGGCTCGGCGAGCGTGAGCGTCGCGGTCTCGGCGGCGCTCAGCCGCCGCAGGCCGCGGGCGAAGAGGGCGTAGGCGAGCGCGGTGGGGATCACGCCCAGGAACGCGGCGAGCGCGATCCCGTCGGGCTTCAGCAGCCAGGCGGGCCCGCTCGCGGCGAGCGCCGGGAGCAGCACGATCGCGCCGAGGCCGAAGGCGACCGCCATCACCGCCTCCGGCGGGTGGCCCGCGCCGAGCAGGCGTTTGGCCGCGAGCGTGTAGGCGGCGTAGGACCCGCCCGCGGTGACTGCGAGGGCGATGCCGGGGGCGGACACGCTGGCCTCGCCGCCCGAGAGCGCGAGGAGGGTGACGCCCGCGCAGGCCAGCGGGGTGGCCGCCGCCCAGCGGGGCTCGGGCGGGCGGCGCTCCAGCGCCCACTCGAACAGGCCGGCCAGCGTGGGAGCCGATCCGAGCGCGACGATCGTCCCGACCGCGACGCCGGTATCGGCCACCGCCGCGAAGAACGCGAGCTGGTAGACGGCGACGCCGGCGACGGCGGCGATCACCGGCCCGGGCGCCCAGCGTCCCCGGAGCGTGCCGCGAGCGAGGGCCACCAGCAGCGCGCCGCCGACCAGGATCCTGGCGGCGCCGACGCCCACGGGGTCGGTGCCGGCCGGGCCCAACGCCTGGGCGGTGCCGGTGGTGCCGAAGAAGACGGCGGCGAGGAGGACCTGGAGGCGGGCGCCGGACATGCGATGATTGTTCCACAATTCAACAACCGCGGCAACCCGACGGCTCACGAGACACCGGGGTGTGGAAGACGGCGGCGATCCGCGACGATGCCCGGATGCTGCTCCGCGAGCTCGTCGACGCCCACGCGGCGGTCCGCGCCACCTCGGCCCGGGGCGCGAAGACCGACCGGCTCGCCGCGCTGCTGCGGCGGCTCGACCCCGCGGAGACCCCGGCGGCCGTCGCGTTCCTGTCCGGCGAGATCACCCAGCGGCAGATCGGGGTCGGCTGGGCGGCGCTGCGCGACCTCCCGGCGCCGGCGCCGGAGCCTTCGCTGCACGTGGCCGAGGTGGACGCCGCGTTCGGGCGCATCGGGGCGCTCGCCGGCACGGGCTCGCAGCGCGCGCGGCGCGAGGCGTTGGGTGGGCTGTTCGCGCGGGCCACCGAGGCCGAGCAACGGTTCCTGGTCGCGCTCCTGCTCGGCGACCTCGGCCAGGGCGCGCTGGCCGGCGTGATGGCGGAGGCGGTGGCGCGGGCGGCGGACGTGCCCCGCGCGGACGTGCGG
>JBOGYU010000755.1:0-1964 GCA_050696935.1 Solirubrobacteraceae bacterium
GGCCGGGCGCGATCCACGCCGCCCAGCGGCCGTCGGCGGACACCACCGGGTCGCGCCCGGTGCCGAGCCGCCGCCGGTCGGTGCCGTCGTCGGCCGCCGCCCACACCGCCGGCCGCACCGCGTTCGGGCGCTTGACGTAGACCAGCGTCGCCTGTGCGGGCGCCGCGGCGAGCAGGGCCACCAGCGCCCCGAGCAGGATGGTCAACCGCACGCGGCGATCCTATGCGCTAATCAAGGCGCTCGCACGAGCTTGCGAGTGCGAGCAAGCCGCATAGGTACTCCTTCGCCGGTGCTAGCGTCCGCACGCAAACCGCGCGCCCGAGGAGGAGAGACGACGTGGCCGCCACCGAGACCGACGTCCAGACCCTGCAGAACTTCATCGACGGGGAATCCACCGCCCCCGCCGACGGGCGCACCGAGCCCGTCGTCAACCCCGCCACCGGCGAGACAATCGCCCACGCCCCGCTGTCCTCCCGCGAGGACGTCGACCGCGCCGTCGCGGCCGCCCGCGCCGCGTTCGAGGGCTGGGGCAACACCACGCCCGGCGAGCGCGCCGTCGCGCTCCTGAAGATCGCCGACGCGATCGAGGCCCACGGCGACGAGCTCGCCCGGCTGGAGGCGATCAACGCGGGCAAGCCGATCGAGGCCGTCAAGGCCGACGAGATCCCGGTGATGGCGGACAACCTGCGCTTCTTCGCGGGCGCCGCGCGCTGCCTGGAGGGCAAATCGGCCGGCGAGTACCTCGAGGGCTACACGTCGATGATCCGGCGCGAGCCGGTCGGCGTGATCGGCCAGATCGCGCCGTGGAACTACCCGCTGATGATGGCGATCTGGAAGATCGGACCGGCGCTGGGAGCCGGCAACACGATCGTGCTCAAGCCGGCCGAGACGACGCCGGTGACCACGATCAAGCTCGCCGAGCTCGCCGCGGAGTTCCTCCCGAAGGGCGTGCTCAACGTCCTGACCGGTCACGGCGACCCGGCCGGCCAGGCGATCGTCACCCACCCCGAGGTCGACATGGTCTCGCTGACGGGCTCCGTGGAGACCGGCAAGTGGATCGCGCGCGCGGCGGCGGACACGCTCAAGCGCGTGCACCTCGAGCTGGGCGGCAAGGCGCCGGTGGTCGTGTTCGACGACGCCGACATGGAGACCGCGATGGAGACGATCGCGGGCACCGGCTACTACAACGCGGGCCAGGACTGCACGGCGGCGACGCGCGTGCTCGCCGGGTCGAAGGTCTACGACGACGTGCTCTCCGGCCTGACCGACCAGGCGAAGGGCTACAAGATCGGCGACACGCTGGATCCCGAGACCACGCTCGGCCCGCTGAACTCCAGCCGCCAGCGCGAGCGCGTGGAGGGCTTCCTCCAGCGCCGGCCCTCGCACGCCGACGTCGTGTACGGCGGCAACGAGCCGGACCTGCCGGGCTTCTTCCTCGAGCCGACCGTCGTCGGCGGGCTGCGCCAGGACGACGAGATGATCCAGCGCGAGATCTTCGGCCCGGTGATCACCGTCCAGCCCTTCACCGACGAGGCCGAGGCGATCGCGTGGGCCAACGGCACGCCTTACGGCCTGGCCTCGTCGGTCTGGACGCGCGACGTCGGCCGCGCCCTGCGCGTCTCCAGGGCGCTGCGCTTCGGCTGCGTCTGGATCAACGACCACATCCCGCTCGCGTCCGAGATGCCGCACGGCGGCTACGGCCAGTCCGGCTACGGCAAGGACCTCTCGATGTACGCGCTGGAGGACTACACGCACATCAAGCACGTGATGGCCAGCCTGAAGTAATCAAGGCGCTCGCACGAGCTTGCGAGTGCGAGTAAGCCGCATACCTACTCCTCGCTCGCACGAGCTTGCGAGTGCGAGTAAGCCGCATACCTACTCCTCGCTCGCACGAGCTTGCGAGTGCGAGTAAGCCGCATACCTACTCCTCGCTCGCACGAGCGACCTACTCCTCCGGGCGCCGG
>JBOGYU010000756.1:0-1964 GCA_050696935.1 Solirubrobacteraceae bacterium
GCCGGGCAGGCGGCAAGGGCGCGTCGCTCGCCCGCATGAGCGCGCTCGGGCTGCCCGTGCCACCCGGCTTCGTCGTCCCCGCCGAGTGCCTGACGGCCGCGCTGGGAGACGGCGGCGCGGCCCTGCTCGCCGCGCTGCCGGACGCCGTGCGCGCCCAGGAGATCGTCGCGGCCGCCGAGCCCCCCGGCGACGTGGCCGAGGCCTACGCCGCGCTCGGGGGCGAGCCGGCGGTTGCGGTCCGCTCGAGCGCGTGCGCAGAGGACTCCGAGACGGCGTCCTACGCCGGCCAGCAGGAGACGTACCTGCACGTACGTGGTCAGGACGCGGTGCTCGCCCGCGTGCGCGACTGCTGGACGTCGTTCTTCTCCGAGCGCGCGATCTTCTACCGGCAGCGGAAGGGCTCGCTCGACGACCTCGGCATGGCGGTGGTCGTGCAGCGGATGGTGCAGGCCGACGTGGCCGGGGTCCTGTTCACGTGCGACCCCGTCCAGGGCCGCCGCGACCGGATGGTGGTCGAGGCCGTGCTCGGCCTGGGCGAGGCCGCGGTGTCCGGCGCGCTGACGCCCGACCACTACGTACTCGAGCGCGACGGCACCGTGAAGCGCGCTCGGGTCGCGGTCCAGCCGTTCGCGATCGTGGCGGCGGAGGGCGACGGCACGTGCGAGCGCGAGCTCGACCCCGAGGAGGGCGGCAGGCAGAAGGTCGGCGAGGAGCACCTGCGCGAGCTCGCCCGGATCGGCGCCGACCTCGAGCGCCGGCTCGGACACCCGCAGGACATCGAGTGGGCGATCGAGGGCGGCGAGATCCACGTGCTGCAGGCTCGTCCCGTGACGACATGACGGAGTTGCTCGACAGCGCGCGGGCGTGGGTCGCGCGGGTCCACCCGCACGCCCGCCATCTGGAGCGCACGCTCGACTGGCTGCTCGAGCTCGAGCCGGGCGCGTCCGAGGCCGCCCGGATCGCCGCCGCCACGCACGACATCGAACGGGCGTACCCGGACGGCTCGTCGCCGTGGGATTCCGCGCGCGACTGGAACTCGCCCGAGTACAACCGCTGGCACCAGGACCGGTGCGCCGACATCGTGGCCGCCTGGCTCCGAGAGCGCGGAGAGGGCGCCGCGCTGGCCGGCGAGGTCGAGCGCCTCGTGCGCGTGCACGAGGAGGGCGGCTGGCCGGAGGCCGACCTGGTGCAGGCGGCCGACTCGCTCTCCTTCCTCGAGACGATGGTCCCGTTGGTGCTCGGCTGGGTGCGCGACGGCCGCGCGCCGCGCGAGCACGCCGAGGGCAAGCTGCGCCACGCGGTCGAGCGCATCAGCGACGGCCTGCCGCGGGCGCGCGAGCTCGGTGGGACGCTGCTGACGCCCGCCCTCAGCCGCCTGCGCGCCGTCGGCACCCCCGGCGAGGTGCGCGACCTGACGGCACTGGTGCGCGAGGGCCGGATCTTCCGCCTCGCGCGCGACCGCTTCCCGAGGATGCCGCTGTTCCCCGGACATCCGGCGTTCGAGGTGGTCTCCTACCGCACGCCGCAGGGCATCCGCGCGGCCCGTGACCAGCCCTGGGGCCCGCCCAACGACGCGTGCCTGGGCTACATGAGCGAGCTGGTGATGGGAACGACCCACACGGGCGCCCACATCGACGCGCACGCGCACATGACCGTCGGCGCCGGCGACCGCTGGCACGGCGGCTCCGCCCGGACCGACCTCGGCGACTTCGGCCCGCTGCGCGGCGACGCGACCGAGATCCCGCCGCTGTGGCGGCGCGGGGTGCTGTACGACGTCCCCGGCTTCCGGGGGGTCGAGTCGCTGGGCGCCGGCGAGCCGGTCGCGGCCCCCGAGCTCGAGGCGATCGAGAGCGGGCACGGCGTGGCAGCCGGCGCCGGCGACGTCGCTCTCGTGCGCACCGGCTACCTCGCGCACTGGCCGGACCGCGAGCGGCTGGCCGCCCACCGGGGCGCGGGCCCGGACC
>JBOGYU010000757.1:0-1961 GCA_050696935.1 Solirubrobacteraceae bacterium
GGCGCTCGCCGCCCGACAGCTCGTGCGGGAACGCCCCGGCGCGCGCGCTCAGCCCCACGAGCTCCAGGCACTCGGCCACCCGCTCGCGCCGCGAGGCGCCGAAGCCGACGTTCGCGTTCACCGTGAGGTGCGGGAACAGCGCGCCCTCCTGGAAGACCATGCCGATGCGGCGGTGCTCGGGCTCGACCCACGCGCCCTTCCCGGCGACCGGCCGGCCGCCGATCGCCACCCGCCCGGCATCGGGCCGCTCAAATCCCGCGAGCACGCGCAGCAGCGTCGTCTTGCCGGAGCCGCTCGGCCCGAGCAGCGCGACCAGCTCGCCGTGGCCCACCCGCAGGGTCGCGCCGTCGACCGCCCGGGTGCGCCCGAACGCCTTGTCGACGGCCTCCGCGTCGATGGCCAAAACCGACTGCGGCACTTGGATAAGGTTACCCTAATTCGGCCACCCGAAGAAGGAGTCGCATGCCCTCCCGCTGGACCCGGCGCCGTGTAGCCACGCTCGCGGCCGCAGTGCTCGTCGCGATCGCGGCGCTCGCCGTGGCGGCGGTCGCGCTCGGCGGCTCCGCCGACGTCGTCGTCTACAACGGCCGCTCCCAGTACGGGGACGAGCAGGCGTTCAAGGCCTTCGAGGATCAGACCGGGCTGGACGTGGAGCTGCGCGGCGGCACCGCGCCCGAGCTGTTCGAGCGGCTCCGGCGCGAGGGCTCCGAGACCGACGCCGACCTGCTCGTGACCACCGACCTCGCGAACCTGTGGCGGGCGGACGAGGCCGGCCTCCTGGCTTCTGTGGACACGCCTGCGCTGCGCGAGCAGGTGGCCGACGGGCTGCACGACCCGGACGGGGCGTGGTGGGGGCTGAGCACCCGCCTCCGGACGCCGATGCGCTCCATCGAGCGGGTGCCGGAGGACGCGATCGCGCGCTACGAGGACCTCGGCGACCCCCGCTTCCGCGGCCGCCTGTGCCTGCGCACGTCCAACAACGAGTACAACCAGTCGTTCGTGGCCGACCGGATCGCCAAGCAGGGCGAAGCCGAGGCGGAGGAGCTGCTGCGCTCCTGGATGGCCAACGAGCCGCAGGTGCTGGGCTCCGACGTCGACGTGCTGGAGGCGATCGCCGGCGGCCGCTGCGACGTCGGCCTCACGAACCACTACTACCTGGGCCGCATCCTGAAGGACGATCCCGACTTCCCGGTCGCGCCCGCATGGCCCGATCGGGGCGCGCATACGAACCTCTCCGGCGTGGGGTTGGTAGCCGGCGCCGAGCACCGCGCGGACGCGATCCGCCTGATGGAGTTCCTGACCGCCGCCGATGCGCAGCAGGCGATCGTCGAGAACAGCGAGTTCGCCGCCAACCCGGACGTGCCGCCCGCGCCGCACGTCCGCGACTGGGCGGCGGTGGAGCTCGACCCGATCGCGGTCGAGGACGCCGGGCGCTCGCTGGAGGCGGCGGTCGCGCTGATGCAGCGCGTCGGGTGGGAGTAGCGCGCGTCGTCGGGATCGCGGTCGCGGTCCTGGTCGCGGGCCCGCTTGTCGCGCTGCCGGCGTCGTTCGTGGGCCAGGGCGAGGCGTTCGGCCAGATCGCCTCGAGCCTGCTCCCGGAGGCGCTGCGAGCGAGCCTCGTGCTGGCCGCGGGGGTGGGCGCCGGCACGCTGGCGCTCGGCGGCGCGCTCGCAGCGCTCGTGTCGTTCTTCGACTTCCCGGGCCGCCGGTGGCTCGACTGGGCGCTCGTGCTGCCGCTCGCGATGCCCGCTTACGTGCTCGTGTTCGTGCTGCTCGGCCAGTACGGCTCGGTGACCTGGCTGCCCGACGTGCGCTCGACCGCCGGGACCGTCGTTGTCCTGACCCTGGTGCTGTACCCGTACGTCTACGTGCTCGGCCGCAGCGCGTTCCTCGGCCAGTCGCGGCAGGCGCTCGAGGCGGCGCGCACGCTGGGGCTCTCCTACGCGGGCGCGGTCCGGCGC
>JBOGYU010000758.1:0-1958 GCA_050696935.1 Solirubrobacteraceae bacterium
CGTCGGCTGCGGGCTGTCCGGCGCCGCCGGCTGGAGCTTCGCGGCGCCCGACCTGGTCGACCGCCTGCGGATCGGGCCGGACGACCCGCGCCGCGCCGTGGTCCGCCTGCGCAACCCCATGTCCGAGGACCAGTCGGTCCTGCGCACGTCGCTGCTCGGCTCGCTGCTCGACGTCGCGCGCCGCAACCACGCCCGCGGGATGGGCGACGTGCGGGTGTTCGAGACCGGGACGGTGTACTTCGACGACGAGCCGCTGCCGGAGGAGCGCCGCCACCTCGCCGCGCTGCTGACCGGCGCGCTGCGCCCGCCGTCGTGGCGCGACGAGGACCCGCCGCCCGCCGACTTCTACGCCGCCAAGGGCGTACTGGCCGCGCTCCTGCACGCGATCCGCGTGCCGTGGCGGGTCGAGCGCGGGCGCGAGCCGTTCCTGCACCCCGGCCGCTCCGCGCGCGTGCTGGTCGGCGACGGCGGCGAGCCGGCCGGCTGGCTCGGCGAGCTGCACCCCGCGGTCGCGCGCTCGTGGGACCTCGAGGGCGGCGCCGGGTTCGAGCTCGACCTCGCGGCGCTCGAGCGGACCGCGACGCTCGTGCCGCGCTACGAGGACCTGACGTCGTTCCCGGCGGTGCTCCAGGATCGCGCGTGGTGGTTCCCGCCCGACGTGCCGGCCGACGAGGTGCTCGCCACCGTCCGGGAGGCCGGCGGCGCGCTGCTGCGGCGGGCGGAGATCTTCGACGTCTATCCAGCCGGCGACCGCGTGTCGCTCGCCGTGCGGCTCGAGTTCCGCGCCGCCGACCGGACGCTGACCGACGACGAGGTCGCCCAGCGGCGCGAGACGATCGACGCGGTCGTGGCCGAGCGCCTCGGAGGCGAGCCGCGTGGGTGAGCGGGTCTCCGTCCTGGGCGCCGCCGGCTACGCCGGCGCGGTGGCGAGCGCGCTCCTGCACCGCCATCCGCACTTCGAGCTCGCGCACGTGACCGCGCGGTCCGACGCCGGCGTGCCGCTCTCGGCCGTGCACCCGCGCACGCGGGTCTCCCTGACGCTGGAGCAGTACGACGCCGACCGGCACGGCGACGTCGACGCCGCCGTGATCGCCTACCCGCACGGCGCCGCCGCGCCGGTGGTGGCGGAGCTGCGCGAGCGCGGCGTCCGGGTGGTCGACCTGTCGGCCGACTTCCGGCTGCGCGAGCTCGCCGAGTACGAGGACTGGTACGGCGCCCACGGCGCGCCCGGGCTGGTCGGCAGCGCCGTCTACGGCCTCCCCGAGCTGCACCGGGCGGAGATCGCGGGCGCCGGGCTCGTCGCCAACCCCGGCTGCTACCCGACCGCGGCGATCCTGGCGCTGGCGCCGCTCGCCCGCGAGGGGCTGCTCGCCGACGTGGTGATCGACGCCAAGTCGGGCGTCAGCGGCGCCGGCCGGGAGCCGACGCACACCAAGCACTTCGTCAGCGTCGACGAGACCGTCACGCCCTACAAGGTCGGCCGCCACCGGCACACGCCGGAGATCGAGCAGGAGCTGGGCGGCGACGTGCGCGTGACGTTCACGCCGCACCTCGTGCCGCTCTCGTACGGCGAGTTGGTGTCGTGCTACGTGACGCCGGCGCGCGAGGCCTCGGATGTTGCCGGCCTGTACCGCGACGCGTACGCGACCGAGCCGTGGGTCGAGGTCGTCGAGGGCCCGCCCGGGATGCAGGAGGTGCGCGAGACGAACTTCTGCCGCATCTCCGTCCACGGCGACGAGCGCACCGGCCGGATCATCGTGTTCGCGACGATCGACAACCTGTGGAAGGGGACGTCGTCGCAGGCCGTGCAGAACCTGAACCTGATGTTCGGCCGCGACGAGAGCGAGGGGCTCACCTGATGTCGGGCGCGACCGCGGGCGCCGGGCCGGCGTTCTCGTCCCGCTGGGTCGAGCCGCCCCCGCACGTAACCGAGCTGCCCGGCGGGCTGCCCGCGGGCT
>JBOGYU010000759.1:0-1954 GCA_050696935.1 Solirubrobacteraceae bacterium
GGCCGCGGTGGCGCAGCGCTCGCCCTCGGGGACGCGCGCCGCCAGCGCGGCGACGAGCTCCGGCCGCTCGGCCGTCTCCGCGTCGTAGCGCGACAGGTCGCCCGACTCGAAGGCGTCCGCGAACAGCGTCTCGCCGCCTGGCAGCGCGGTGACCCGCAGGTCGTCGATCCGCGCGCGCTCGCCGCCGCTGCCGTCGGACCGGAAGCCGACACGGCCGGTCGCCAGCGCGCCGAAGGCCGGGTCGTCGACGGTTGCGACCTCACGTCCGTCGAGGCTCAGCCGCAGCGTGGAGCCCTCGATCTCGGTGGCGATCCGGTAGCGCCGGCCCTCTTCGATCGTCTCGCCCGCCGGGATCCGCCCCAACAGCCGGTAGCCGCCGTTCTCGCGCACGTGGACGCCGAACGTCGACGCCGCCTCGGGATTGTGCTCGGACGTCGACGTGAGGTTGACCATGATCAGGTTGGCCTTGTCGCGCGCCCGCAGCACCCAGCCGGCGGCGACGTCCTCGATCGTCGCCTCGAACTGGATCCGGTAGTCCGACCACGACTCCCCCTCGCTGGTGAGGCCGACCTCGCCGCCCGCGGTCACCAGCTCGCCGTCCACCACCGACCAGCCCTCCACGCCGCCGTCGGGCAGCGGCCGGTCGTACGCGCCGGGACCCTCGACGTCCTCGGCGCGCAGCTGCAGGTAGCGGGGAACGAGGTCGGGATCGCCCTCGACGTGCCGGCCGTCGACCTCGCCGCCCTCCAGGACGCGGCCGCCGGCGTACCCGCTCGGCCAGTTGAGGTCGTCGTAGAGCCAGACGTGCATGCCGAGCGCGCGCGCCCGGTCGAGCACGAAGCCGACCTTGTCGAAGTAGTCCTCCGACAGGTAGTAGTCGTTCTCGGTCTGGCCGAAGACGCCCCCGAGGCCCTGGCGCGGGTGGATGAAGAACTCCTCCACGCCCTGCGCTCGCATGAGGTGGAGCTGGCGCTCGAGCTCGGCCTCGGTGAGCGAACCGTTCCAGAACCAGAACGCATTCGGGCGGTCCTGGCTCGTGGGTCGTGCGAACTCGCCCGGCGAGAACCGGGGCGGCGCCGGATCGGAGCCCGGCGGCGTGGGCGGGGCGGCGCTCGCCGGAGCGGCGAGGACCGCCACGGTCGCGATCGTGGTCAGGACTGCTCTCATCTCGGTAACGCCTCCAGCTCGATCACGCGCGAGTACGAGACGCGGGCGGCGTGGATGACGAGCCGCACCGCGTCGGCCTCGATCGCCGGGAGCTCCAACTCGACGACCCCGCGGTCGTTGCCGCGCAGCTCTCCGACCGTCCGCCATTCCCCGCCCGTGCGCAGCTGCACGTCGAAGTCCGCGATCCCGAAGCCGCTCGCCGGGTACTGCGTGGAGTCCAGCGTGTGGACGCGGACGCGGCCGATCGGCGCGGCGCCGTCGAAGGCGACCGTCAGCTCGTCCGGGTACGCCTCGGCCGTGCCGTCGTTCCAACCCTGGCCCTGGTCCCACAGCCCCGAGTCGGTGATGCCGTCGATCGCCAGCTCGGGCGGCCGACCCGGGTAGCTCGACGACGCGGAGGCGCGGCCGAGGCGCGTGGCCGCCGCGATCCGGACCAGGACGCGGTGCTCGACGCCCTCCGCGCGCAGCACCAGAGCGGCCTGCCCCGGCAGCGCGGCGTCGACCGGCGCGCTCACCGCGATCTCGGCCTCGCCCTCGCCGTCCTGGCCGAGCCGGACCGTGGTGGTGGCCGGCGTGGCGCTCACGCCCTCGCCCGTGACCTCCAGCGCGACCTCGCCGGAGCGCCCGGACAGGTCGCGGACGCGCACCCGCGCCGGCCTGCTCTGCCCGGGCGCCAGCGCGAGTGGCTCCGCCTCGATCTCGAGCAGGCGCTCGCCGCGCACCGGCTCCAGCTCGACGTCCGCGCGGCGCTCGGGGCGCAGCGCGACAGGGCCGAGCAGCCCGGATT
>JBOGYU010000760.1:0-1954 GCA_050696935.1 Solirubrobacteraceae bacterium
CTGCTTCAGCCAGAGCGGGCGGACGCTGTTCGTCAACATCTTCGGCCGCGCCCGCTTCGACGAGGACCCGGTCGAGGGGATGACGTGCGCGGTCACCGGGCCCTGGCGCCGCGGCCCGTTGTGATCCGCTGAGCGCACAGGGCGAGGTTGTTGATCCCTGAACGTGCCTCAGGGCTACGCGACGCCGAGAGGGAGTGCGGCGGTGACGACGGTGCCGTGGCCGGCGGCGACGCGGACCGCCTCCGGCTCGCCTACTCGCTCGCGTTCTCCCTCCCCGGCCTCGCTGCTGAACTGGGACGGCAGCGCGATCCTGGCGGTGCATTCGCGCGCCCTGAGTACCGTAGGAGTCATGGAACAGCGCTCCCTGAGAGACCTGCGCGTCTCCGCCCTCGGCCTCGGCTGCATGGGCATGTCCGAGTTCTACGGCGACACCGACGACGACGAGTCGATCCGCACCATCCACCGTGCCTTCGAGCTCGGCATCACGCACCTCGACACCGCCGACATGTACGGCAGCGGCCACAACGAGCAGCTGGTGGGCCGCGCGATCGTCGGCCGGCGCGACGACTTCACGATCGCGACCAAGTTCGCCAACCGGCGGGAGGGCGACCGCCGCTGGATCGACAACTCGCCCGAGTGGATCCGCCAGGCGTGCGACGACTCCCTGCGCCGCCTCGGGATCGACACGATCGACCTCTACTACATGCACCGCCGCGACCCGGCGGTGCCGATCGAGGAGAGCGTCGGCGCGATGGCCGAGCTCGTGCGGGCCGGCAAGGTCCGGCACCTCGGGCTGAGCGAGGTGAGCGCCGGCACGCTGCGGGCGGCGGTGGCGGTGCACCCGATCGCGGCGCTGCAGAGCGAGTGGTCGCTGTTCACCCGTGGGCTGGAGCGGGAGATCGTCCCGGCCGCGCGCGAGCTCGGGGTGGGCATCGTGCCCTACTCGCCGATCGGCCGCGGCCTCCTGGCCGGCGCGCTCGCGTCCGCCGAGGAGCTCGCCGACGACGACTTCCGCCGCCACCACCCGCGCTTCGCCGGCGCGAACCTCGACCGCAACCTCGAGCTGGTCGCCCGCGTGCGCGGGATGGCCGGCGAGGTCGGCTGCACGCCGGTCCAGCTCGCGCTCGCGTGGGTGCTCGCCCAGGGCGACGACGTCGCGCCGATCCCCGGCACCAAGCGCGTCCAGTACCTGGAGGAGAACGCCGGCGCCGCGGACGTCGCGCTGTCGGACGACCAGCTGCGCGCGCTCGACGAGCTGTTCGCGCCCGGCGTGGTCTCCGGCGAGCGCTACGCCGAGGCCGGGATGCGCTCGGTCGAGACCTAGAGCGGAAGGTCCTCGGGCAGCGGCACCTCCTGGGGCGGCCGGCCCTCGCCGGTCTCGTCCCAGGAGGCGTACGCGCGCCCGTCGCGCCCCTCGTGGCCGGTGGAGCCGCCGACGGCGAGGATGGCCACCGTCTCGGCGTGCCGGTTGGCGAGCTGGCGGCGGACATGGGGCGCCACTCGTGCGAGCCGGCCGTGCGTCAGCTCGTGCTCGGTGCCCTCGACGATCAGCGTCAGCGTGCCCCGGAGGACGGCGTACACCTCCTCCTGGTGCAGGTGGCGGTGGATCCGGCCGCGCTGGCCGGGCCGCAGCAGCAGCAGGTTGATGCCGAAGGCGCTGACGCCCAGCTCGGCGCGCAGGCGCTGGAAGCGCTCGTCGTGCTCGAGGTCGAGCGAGGCGAAGGAGACCCCGTCCTCCATGCACCCCATTAAACGCCGAGGGCCCGGGCGTTCGTTGCCCGGGCCCGCGGAAATCGGTTTCGCCCTGCCGGTCCTCGCAAGCTCGGACCTTCGGGAAATCGCTTTCGCCCTGCCGGTCCTCGCAAGCTCGGACCTTCGGGAAATCGCTTTCGCCCTGCCGGTCCTCGCAAGCTCGGACCTTCGGGAAATCGCTTTCGCCCTGCCGGTCCTCGCA
>JBOGYU010000761.1:0-1954 GCA_050696935.1 Solirubrobacteraceae bacterium
TGCGCGTGCGCATCTGCGTCCGCCTCCTCGCGCTCGCCGCCTGCGTGACACACAACCACCACCTCGGGCTCCCCAGCCGACACCTCACCCCATACACCACCTGACCGTGGCATCACTCATCTAGGGCGGTCGTCCGACAGCGGCACGAGCTCGTGCTGATCCTCCAGGACGGGCTGCGCTACTTCGCCGACGGCGTCGCTACCGGTGTCCCGCGGCCCCCGGACGTCCCGGGCGAGGAGCTCGACACCGAGGACCAGGGCCAGAAGGCGTTCAACTACCGCTCGGCGCGGCTGGACGCCCTGCTGCGCACAGCGCCGGCCGACCCGGTCACCCGCGCCCGGTCGCTCGCGATCGAGCCGCCCACGCCCGTGTTCGAGGTGCCCGCGGGCGCCGACGTCACGCTCCATCTCGTGGTGGCGGCCGACAAGCCGCGCAACCACTCCTTCACGCTGCACGGGCACCCGGTCGGGACGGAGGGCGCGCTGACCACCGGCACGGTGCGCACGTACGCGTTCAGGGCCGCCGCCGAGCCGGGCGACTACGCATACCGCAGCGGCGTGTACAAGTGGGCGATCGCCCAGGGCCTGTGGGGGCTGCTGCGGGTGATGGGGTGACGCCGGTCAGCCGCGCGCCAGCTCGAGCAGGACCCCCTCGCGCAGCCCGCCCTTGCCGATCTGGAGCGGGCGGCCCAGCCGGTGGGAGGCCGCGTCGAGGACCAGCATGCCGGCGGGCAGCAGGCGCACGCGCTCGGGATCGAGCGCGAAGCGCCGCGCCACGTCGGCCACCGGAGCGCCGGACAGGACGCGGAGCGCGCGCTGGAGCGTCTCGGGCTCGAGCACGGCGCCGACGAGCCGGCGCAGCGAGGCCGCGCTCCCGCCGACCGCAACCGCCCAGTCGGGATGCGCGAGGTCGAGCCCCTCGAACGCCCCGGCGGCGTGCTCGCGCACCGCGTGCAGCTCGGCGGCGGCGGGCGGGTCCGAGCGCAGGTAGTGGTCGGCCAGGAAGCCGGAGCCGACGGCGAAGCTGCTCGACCACTCGACGCCGGTGGCGAGCGTGCCGAGGGCGATCTCCGTCGAGCCGCCGCCGACGTCGACCACGCCGATCCTGCCGGGGAGGTCGTGCCCGAGCGTCCGCGTGGCGCCGAGGAAGGCCAGCCGCGCCTCCTCGTCGCCGTCGAGGATCGCCACGTCGACGTCCATCGCGGCGCAGAACTCCGCGCGGTTGGCGGCGCCGCGGATGGCGGAGGTGGCGACGACCCGGATCGGGTCGGCGCCGAGCTTTTCGGCCAGCGCGACCTGGTCGGCCACGACCCGGGCGACCTCCTCGATCTTCGCGCGCGGGATCTCGGCCCCGGTCTTGAGCCCGTGGCCGATGCGCGTGAACACGCGCTGCTGGAGCACCTCCGTCACCTGCCCCCCGTGTGCCTCTGCCACCAGCACGCGGGTCGTGTTCGTGCCGATGTCGATGCAGGCGCACAGCATTGAGTGGGGGCGATGTTGCCATGATGGGCCTCGTGACGAGCACCGCCGCCATCGAGGTCGAGGGCCTGCGCAAGGCCTACGGCGACCGGGAGGCCGTGCGCGGGATCGACTTCCAGGTCCGCCGGGGGGAGGTGTTCGGGCTGCTGGGGCCCAACGGCGCCGGCAAGACCACCACCGTGGAGATCCTCGAGGGCTACCGCGCCCGCTCGGCCGGCGCCGTGTCCGTCCTCGGGCACGACCCGGGCGACCGCCCGACCGGCCTGCGCGAGCGGGTCGGGATCGTGCTCCAGAGCTGCGGCACGTACCAGAGCCTGACCGTCCGGGAGACGGTGGGGCACTGGGCGACGCTGTACCCGGCCCCGCGCGACGTGGACGAGGTGATCTCGCTGGCCGGGCTGGACGAGGCCGCCGACCGCCGCGCCCGCACGCTGTCGGGCGGCCAGCACCGCCGGCTGGACCTCGCGCTGGCGCTC
>JBOGYU010000762.1:0-1954 GCA_050696935.1 Solirubrobacteraceae bacterium
GGCAGCCAGCCGTGTACCGGGTCCATGTGCCGCCATTATCTTCCGTGACCCCGGCGCGGACGGCTGCGACGGGCGGCGCGCGCCGGGCCGCTGTACCGAGCCGGCGCGGACTACCTCAGCGCCGCCACTGGAGCGTGCAGATGTCCGGGCAGCCGAGAGCGAGCCGCGTGGCGTTCGTGAGGTCGAACTCGCGCCCCGCCACGAACGGCCCACGGTCGATCACCCCTACGGTCACCGTGCGCCCGGCGTAGGAGAGGGTCACCTGCGTGCCGCAGGGCAGCGTCCGGTGCGCGACGCCCGGCATGGTCGAGGTGTAGATCTGGCCGCAGGCCGTGCGGTTGCCGTAGAAGCCGGGACCGAACCACGAGGCGACGACCGTGATGCTCGACGCCGAGGGCGGCGGCGCCGGCGGGGGCGGCGCCGGAAGCGTGCCGTCGGGGTTGAGCACCGTGATCTGCCAGAACACGCCGTGGTCCTCCATCCACTGCGCGCCCTCGATGAGCGGCCGGATCGCGAAGCGGTGGATCCCCGGCGTCAGCGGAGCCTGCACCGTGAACTGGAACCACGCGACCTGGCCGGGTCCGACGTACGCCGCCGGCTGGGCCGCGGGACGGTTGAAGCGCGGCCAGCCCGTCGCGGGGCTGCCGTTCGTGCCGTCACCGCCGAGGATCGTCGCGCGGTCCTGGCCCGGCGACGGCTCCCAGGTGCCGAGGTACGCCGACTCGCCCATGCGGCCGGCGACCCAGCCGCGCGAGCCGGTGTTGATGAACGCGACCGTGGCGGCGAAGCCGGCGCCGGGGCAGACGCGCGGATAGCCGCTCTGTCCGTACCACGCCGCGTGGAATCCGGGCAGGCCGCTCGGCACGACGCTCGGCGGCGGGATCCCCGGCCCCGGGACGCCGTGACACGTCGCGGCGAGCGCCGCGTGCGGCGCGAGCGCCGGCAGCCATCCGGCGAGCGTGCTCAGCGGCAACACGATGAGAGCGGCAACCAGCGAAAGCACGTGGATCCTGCGCATCGCTCCTCCCCCAAACGTCGCTGACCATCGCGCGCAGCACGGGCGTCCCGTGCGTCCTCAACGCGGCGCGCCGGGGTACGGTACGCGAAACCAAGCTTGGTCGCCCGCCCGACAGCCGCCCGAGGGGGCGCTGCACGAGCGCGGGCTCAGGTGCCCGGCTGACCTCCCAGGTACGGCGGCCACGGCGTGAGGACGAGGTCATCGACGAAGACCGCGTCGGCCGGGATCTCCGCGAGGAAGCGCAGGATGCCGTTCGCGAGCCCCTGCGCCACGAGGTCGGGACGCGCCACGATCACCGCGCGGTCGTCCGCGTGCGTGAGGAAGCCCATCTCGATGATCGCCGCCGGCGTGTGCGGCGCGGCGGAGGAGCGATAGCGAGACCATCCGAACGCGTAGTACCGATACATGCGTCCGGTGAGCCGCGGGTCGATCGGCAATCCGGTGGCGTGGGCGTACTCCTGGGCGATGGCGCCGGCGAGGAGCGCGTCGTGCGGGCCGCGCGGGTAGGCGCTGTGCGCGACCTTGAAGCCGCGCGAGAGGCCGCTCGGGTCGCCGTCGGCGTGGATGGCGACGAACGCGTCAGCGAGGTAGCCGGGCGGCACCGCGGTGGGCAGCACGTCGACGGCGTGGCCGTGCCGCCGGAGGATCTCGGCGGCCCGCTGGGCGACGTCGATGTTCAGCTGCCACTCCAGGACGCTGCCCCAACTCGTGCCGGTGGCGGTCTCGAGGCCACGCAGATCCGCCGGCAGACTCTGGGTGAGCCAGTGGCCGGCCTGCAGGCCGATGCGCCGCGGGCCATCGGCACGCGCGGGCTTCGCGAAGCGGACCGGCGGCCGGTCGGCGAGGGGCAGATTCGTCGGGATCGCGAACGGCAGCGGGGCGATCGGCGCGGACATCGCACGAGCGGGCGGAGCGTCGGCCGGCACGGCGGACGCC
>JBOGYU010000763.1:0-1951 GCA_050696935.1 Solirubrobacteraceae bacterium
TTCGGCGACCTGCGCTACCAGGTCGAGCTGGGGCCGCGTCCGGCGGGCTCGGACACGCTCCGCGAGCTGGCCGGCTGGCTCGCCGACCGGCTCCCGCGCGGGCGCTTGGAGCCGCTTCCGGGAGGGCTCCAGAACGTCGTCGGCCGCCTGCCCGGGCGGGGGCGGAGGCCGATCCTCGTCGCCGCCCACTACGACACGAAGGACATCCCCGGCTTCGTCGGCGCCAACGACGCCGCCGGCGGCACGGCCGCGGTCCTGGAGATCGCGCGGGCGCTGAAGCGCGTCGGGCCGAAGCGGCGGCCGGAGGTGCGCTTCGTGCTCTTCGACGGCGAGGAGAGCCCGGACGACTCGCAGGACTTCTACACCACCGGCCTGCGCGGCTCGCGTCCCTACGCACGGGAGCACGCCACCGAGCTGCGCGCCGTGGTGCTGCTCGACTTCGTGGCCGAGAAGGGCGCCATGCGGATCCCGCGGGAGGCCGGCTCGGACCGCGCGCTGTGGCGCCGCATGCGGGCGGCGGCGAGGAGGGTCGGCGCCGCGCGCACGTTCCCGGACCGCACCACGGGCGAGATCCTGGACGACCACACGCCGTTCGCCCGCCGCGGCGTCCCGGCGATCGACCTGATCGACTTCACGTTCGACTGCTGGCACGAGACGTGCGACGACATGGACGTGGTGTCGCCGCGCTCGCTCGACCTGGCCGGGGAGACGGTGGTCGAGATGCTCCTAGACTGGAACCGGTGAACGCCCCGGAGAAGATCCTCCTGGCCGCCCCGCGCGGCTACTGCGCGGGGGTCGACCGCGCCGTGCAGACCGTCGAGCACGCGCTCGACCTGCACGGGCCGCCCGTCTACGTGCGCAAGGAGATCGTGCACAACAAGCACGTCGTCGCTCGCCTGCGCGAGCGCGGCGCCGTGTTCGTGGACGAGCTGGACGACAGCATCCCCGAGGGCGCGCTGACGATCTTCTCCGCCCACGGCGTCTCCCCGGCCGTGCACGCCGACGCCGAGCGCCGCGCCCTGCGCACGATCGACGCGACGTGCCCGCTCGTGACCAAGGTGCACCGGGAGGCGCTCAAGTTCGCCGCCGAGGGCTACACGATCGTGCTGATCGGCCACTCCGGCCACGAGGAGGTCGAGGGCACGATGGGCGAGGCGCCCGACAGCATCGTGCTCGTGGAGAGCGAGGAGGACGTGGACCGGCTCGAGGTCGGCGACCCGGACAAGGTCGCCTACATCTCCCAGACCACGCTGTCCGTGGACGAGACGCGCGCGATCATCAACCGCCTGCGCGAGCGCTTCCCGGGCATCACCGGGCCGCGCACGGACGACATCTGCTACGCGACCACCAACCGCCAGGCGGCGGTGAAGCAGATGGCGCGGCAGTGCGACCTCGTGCTGGTGATCGGCTCCCGCAACTCCTCGAACTCCCAGCGGCTGGTGGACGTCGCGCGCGACCACGGCACGCAGGCGCACCTGATCGACAACGAGGGGCAGGTGCGCGAGGAGTGGCTCCAGGGCGCCCGCGTGGTCGGCATCTCCTCCGGCGCCAGCGCGCCCGAGGAGCTGGTCGAGCGGCTCGTCGCCTTCTTCCGTGAGCGCGGCACCGAGGACGTCTCGGACTTCGAGGTCATGCGCGAGGACGTCCGCTTCATGCTGCCGAAGACGATCCGGCAGCAGCTCGCAGCCAGGACCTGATCTCCTCGCCGTGCTCGTCGAGCCGCGGCGGGGGGCGGCGGATCGGCGGGCGCTCGCCGTCCAGGCGCAGCGGGGGGCGGATGAGCGGCAGGCCGCCGTGCTCCTCGGTGGGCTCGAGGCCGAGCTCGGCGGCGAGCGCGAACGCCTCGTCGACGCGGTTGATGGGGCCGACGGGCACGCTCGCGGCGCGCAGCGCGGCGACCCAGTGGTCGGCCGGCTGCCCGCGGAAGACCGCCTCCAGCGCCTCGCCGAGC
>JBOGYU010000764.1:0-1951 GCA_050696935.1 Solirubrobacteraceae bacterium
GGCCTGCCCCGAGCCGTCGCCCTCGCCGGCCTCGCCGCGCCCCGCCTCGACCCGCCGCCGATCGCCCCTCGAAGGGAGCAGGCATGACCCGCGACCACGATCGTGCCGCGCCGGAAGCGGGCACGAACCGCGATCGCCGCGGTGGTGCGCGCGGCGACGACGTCTCGTTCCGCGGCACGGCAGGCCAGGCGGCGGTGCTGCTCGTCGGCGGGCTGGCGGCGGTACTGGTCGGAGTGCTTGTGCTCGGCGCCGTCGCGCGCGGGGTGGCGCGGGAGGCTGCGGCTCAGCGGGCGGCGGACCTGTCCGCGCTGGCCGGAGCGCGGGCGATGCACGCCGTGTATCCGCGCCTGTTCGAGCCGGCGGTGATCGACGGGCGGCCGAATCCGCGCCATCTCGGGCGGGACGCGTACCTGGAGCGGGGTCGCGCCGCGGCCGAGCGGGTGGCGCGGGCGAACGGCGCCGCGGGGGCCGTCGTCGGCTTCCCCGACTCCCGCTCGTTCGCGCCCGTGCGCATCCGCGTCGGCGTGCGCGAGACGGTGGAGGTGCGCATGAACGACCAGCGCCGCCGGGTCGAGATCGCGGTGGAGGCCGAGGCCGAGCTCGCGCCGCCCGGCGCCGACGGGCTGTCCGCCTTCGCCGGCGGCGGTGGCTACGACGGCCCCCTTGCGTACCGGCAGGGGAAGCCGATGCGTCCGGACGTGGCGCTCGCGTTCGACCGGATGGAGCGGGCGGCGCGCGACGACGGCGTGCAGCTGCTGATCACCAGCGGCTACCGGTCCGACGCCGAGCAGGCCGAGCTGTTCCGGCGCAACCCGGATCCGAGGTGGGTAGCGCCGCCCGGCACGTCGCTGCACCGCTACGGAACCGAGCTCGACCTCGGCCCGCCCGCGGCCTACGGCTGGCTCGCCGCCAACGCCGAGCGCTTCCACTTCGTCCAGCGGTACGAGTGGGAGAAGTGGCACTACGGCTACATCCTCAACGCGCGCTCCTCGCTCCAGCCGGCGACGGGAGCCGGCGACGGCAGCCGCCGCGCCGCCCTGCCGTCCTTCGTCCCCGACCGCTACGCGCCCATCCTCGCCCGAGCGGCCCAGCGCTGGAACGTGTCCGCCGCGCTGCTCGCCGCGCAGCTGTACGCCGAGAGCAACTTCAATCCCTTCGCGCAGAGCCCGGCCGGCGCCCAGGGCATCGCCCAGTTCATGCCGGGCACCGCCGCCGCGCTCGGCCTCGAGAACCCGTTCGACGCCGAGCAGGCGGTCGACGCCCAGGCCCACCTGATGCGAGACCTCCTGCGCCGGTTCGCGTCCGTTCCCCTTGCCCTCGCCGCCTACAACGCAGGCCCGGCCCTCGTCGCCCGCTGCATGTGCATCCCGCCCTACCCGGAGACCCGCGGCTACGTGGCGCGCATCCTCGGCCTGCTCGGCGGAGCGGGAGAGGCGGTCGGCGGCGGCCTCACCGTCCGGCTGGTGCGCTGACAGCCTCCCGCCCGCAGGCTCAGGGATCGGCGCCGCGGGGGTACGCTCCAGGCGATGCTCCCGGCGTATCGCGAGTATCGGCCGCCCCCCGGCCTCGAGCCCATCGTGGCGTGCCTGTGGGAGAACGAGCCGGCGGAGGATCGCGCGCAGCGGGTGGTGCCGGACGGCTGCGTCGACCTGATCTGGGTGGCCGAGCGCGAGCTGGTGATCGCCGGTGCCGACACCGGTCCTCGCCTCGTGGATCTGCCGGCCGGGAGCCGTTCGTCCGGCATCCGCCTGCGCCCCGGTGCCGCCGGCGCCTTCCTCGGCCTGCCGGCGTCAGAACTCCGCGATCGCCAGGTCGCTGCCGCGCTCGTCTGGGGCGACCAGGTAACGAGGCTCGAGGACGCCATGGCCGGCGCGGAGCCCGCCCGCCGCCTGGAGCTGCTGGTCGGCGCGGTGGCACGACGCGGCGTCGCGCCCGACCCACTGGCGCGCGC
>JBOGYU010000765.1:0-1951 GCA_050696935.1 Solirubrobacteraceae bacterium
GCGCAGACGCGCAAGCGCAAGGCCACCGACCGCAGCGCCGCCGCCAAGAAGGGCGCGCGGACCCGCGCCGCCAAGAGCTAAGCCGGCGCCGCCAGGGACCGCAGGGCGCGCACGCCCGGCAGGAAGAAGTACGCGCCGCCGCGGACTGTGACGAACCGCGGCAGGCCGGTGTACCGCTCGCGGACCGGCTCGGCCTGGATCGCGAACGTCCCGCCTCCCGGTCCGAGCAGCGGGTCCGGGTGGTCGTAGAGCCCGTTGAACTGCGGGTCGTTGAGCCAGCTGTGCTGCACGAACTCGAACTGGCGCGAGATGTTGGCGACCAGGCAGATGAAGTGCAGCCCGCGCTCCCCCGGAGCCGTGCCGTACTGGCGGCCGCGGCGCAGCAGCCGGTGCCGCCGGTTGACCGCGACGGAGCGCTCGGTGCCCGGCTCGGGGTCGAGCGTGTCGCGCGGGTTCGCCCGGCGCACGTGCGCCCCGATCGGGCAGTGGAGGCCGTGCGGGTCGGCGTGGAAGTACGCGAAGTCGTTGAGGTCCGCCGCGGGCACGAGCGGCGTCCCGTCGCGGCGGCGGCCGACGAGCTTCTCCGCCAGCCGCTCGGGCGCGTCCGGGGCGGCCGCGCGGCACCACTCCCAGAAGCCGTCGACGTCCTGCTCGAGCTGGCGCAGCACGAGATAGGAGCCGTCGCGGCCCAGCGGCGGGTGCGGGGTCAGCCGCCCGTACTCGTTGCGATGGCCGAGCACGAACTCGCCCGCGGCGACCCCGTCGCGCGCCGGCGCCCCTCCCAGCTCCGCGAGCCGCGGCTGCGAGATCCCGTCGCGGAATCCGAAGTGCTCGTGCGGCTCCAGCGGGATCGTGTCCAGCTCGCGCACCAGCCGCACGCCGGGCCCGAGCCCGTGCGCCGCCAGCGCCTCCTCGTCCGCCCCGTACGCCAGCAGCAGCACGTCGACCGGCTCGTTCCCCCAGCGCCAGTCCGCCGGGTCGTCCCGCAGCAGCCGCCGCCGGTGCTCGGTGGTCATCCCCTCGACGAACTCGCGGCTGAACTCCTCCGCCACGTCGCCGGCGAGCCGCCGCAGCCCGGGCGCGGTGAACGCGACGTTCACCGCGCTGTCGCCGGCGTGCGGCCCGCCGGTCGCCACCGGCAGCCGCGCGAGCCACTCCCGCGTCGCCGCCACGTCCTCGATCTCGCCGAGCAGGTAGCGCGCCGCGGGCAGGCGGCCGTAGCCGCGCACGACGAGGCCCTGGACGGCGGCGACGTCTAGAGCCTGCGCAGCCATGCCGCCGCGTCGGGACGGGACATCGCGCCGAACAGGCCGGAGCGGATCAGCGCGTTGTTGTCGAGGTTGATCGCCGTCAGCCGCTCGTAGGCCGAGTACCACACCTGGGTCGGGACCTGGTGGCGGCGCAGGTAGTCCTTGAACTCCTCCTCGCGCCGCGCGCCCTCGAAGAGCAGGAAGCGCGTGCGCGGGAAGCCGACGCCGTGGCTGAAGGACGCGTTGAGGCCGAACGCGACCTTGTCGATGAAGTCGTCCATGTAGCTCTCGAGGCTGCCGTCGTAGTTGCTGGTGAAGATCGCCCGCCGCCGGCCGTCGAGCATCGTCCAGCGCGCGAAGTGGATCGTCTTCACGCCCGCGAGGTCGGCGCGGGTGAACAGGTGCCGGGCCGCGTAGGAGATGAGCCACAGGACGACCGCGATGGTCGCCTGGCGGAACCAGCCCGGCTTGACGAACCCGATCGCGCTGAACTGGTTCTGCACGACGTGGTCCTCGATCGCGCCGAGCCGCGCCGCGTGCTCGGGGTCCACGCGGATGTGCGGCGCCGGGTCGCGCGCCTCGTGCCAGCGCAGCACCAGCGCCCAGACCGGGACCACGACGAGCAGCAGCGGCGTGGCGAGCGCCAGCGCGGCGGCGACGCCGATCGCGTGGGCAAGCTCCCGCGCCCGCCAGGCCAGGGG
>JBOGYU010000766.1:0-1948 GCA_050696935.1 Solirubrobacteraceae bacterium
GGCTGGAGCGGCGGCGCGGGCAGGGCACCGGCCAGGCGGGCGGGCTGCGGGTCGACCGCCCGCTCACCGAGGGCGTGACCGTGGCCACCGACCTGGGCGAGTGGCGCGTCGTCGAGACGCCCGGCCACGCGCCCTCGCACGTGTGCCTGCACCACGCCGAGCGCCGGCTGCTGCTCTCCGGCGACCACCTGCTCGGCCGCGTCTCGCTCTACTTCGACCACGGCTACACGCCCGACCCGGTGGGCGAGTTCCTGGAGTCGCTCACCAAGGTCGAGCGGCTCGACGCGCGGCTCGCCCTCTCCGGCCACGGCCGCCCGTTCACGGACGTCGCGGGCCACATCGCCGCCAACCGCTCGCTGGTGGCCGAGCGCCTGGAGGCGGTGCGGGCGGCGCTCACGGGAGCGCCGCGGACGCCCTACGAGGTCGCCCGCGCGGTCTACGGCGAGCTGTTCACCGACGAGACGGCGAGCTGGCTGCTGGGCAAGGCGCGGTGCTGGCTCACCCACCTCGAGCGCAGCGGACTGGCCGTTCGGAAGGGTGAGGCGCCCGTGCGCTGGGGGATCGCAGCCTAGACTTCCCGCCATGCGGATCGACGAGCGCCTCGCCTCCGGTACGGAGCCCTCCTTCTCGTTCGAGTTCTTCCCGCCCCGCACCGACGAGGGCGAGCGCAACCTCGGCCGCGCGCTGGCCGAGCTCTCGCGGATGGACCCGACCTTCGTGTCGGTCACGTACGGCGCCGGCGGCTCGCCGGTGCAGAAGCGCAAGACGATCGACATCGTCTCCTCCATGAAGACCAACCACGGCCTGGAGGCGATGGCGCACTTCACCTGCGTCGGCGCGACGACCGCCGAGCTGCGCGAGACGCTCGACCTGATGCGCGACGCCGGCGTGGAGAACGTGCTCGCCCTGCGGGGCGACCCGCCGACGGGAGCCCAGACCGAGTGGGTCGCCACCGACGGCGGGCTGGAGTACTCCCGCGAGCTGATCGAGCTGATCCGCGACGAGTACGACTTCTCGATCGGCGCCGCCTGCTTCCCGGAGGTGCACATCCACGCCACCGACGCGGACTCCGACCTGCGCTACTGCAAGGAGAAGGTCGACGCCGGCGCGCGCTTCCTGATCACGCAGCTGTTCTTCGAGAACGCGGTCTACCGCGACTTCGTGGCCCGCGCGCGGGAGATCGGGATCGACGTCCCGATCATCCCGGGGATCATGCCGATCACCAACTTCGAGCAGATCAAGCGGATCACGAGCCTGTGCGGCTCGGCGATCCCCGACCACCTGCTGCACGAGCTGGGGCTGCGCGCCGACCAGCCGGGCGCGGTGAGCGACTTCGGGGTCGCCTACGCGACGCTCCAGTGCGCCGACCTGCTCGAGCACGGCGCGCCCGGCATCCACTTCTACACGCTGAACAAGTCCCTCGCCACGCGCGCGATCCTCAGCGCGCTGCGCTGCATGGCGCCCTGGCGGGACGCCGTGCCGGTGTAGGCACGGCGCCCCGCCGCGAGCGTCACTGCGGCCGGGTCACGACGGCGGGGGCTCGATCTCCAGCGCGTGGGCCACGCGCGGCCGCCCCTCGACGTCCCAGGTCACGTCGACCTGGTCGTTCTTGCGGTAGGTCCCGATGCCCCAGGCGCCCCAGAACCAGCGCCAGAAGCCGAGCCGGCCCTCCTT
This sequence comes from Solirubrobacteraceae bacterium, assembly GCA_050696935.1. GTDB lineage: Bacteria > Actinomycetota > Thermoleophilia > Solirubrobacterales > Solirubrobacteraceae > DASSUW01. Next base: position 1,675 of record JBOGYU010000766.1, read on the forward strand.
GGCCAGCGGGCGGGAGAAGTGCAGCACGCGGTCGCGGACGGTGTAGTCGGCGCCCGGCTCCTGGCGGACGCCGTTGACGAACACCGTGTAGGGCTCGCGCACGCCGGGGGGAAGTCGCACCTTCCAGTCCGCCACGGCGGTCATCATGGCAGCGGTGGACGGACATGATTCGAGGCGCGTGACTCGCGAGTACACCCTTCGGCGCTCGCCGCGGGCGCGGAGCGTGCGCGTGAGCGTGCAGGGCGACGGCGCCGTGCAGGTGACGCTGCCGCGG
>JBOGYU010000767.1:0-1933 GCA_050696935.1 Solirubrobacteraceae bacterium
GGCGTATACCTCGAGGCCGGTGCGGGTCGTGGTCGCTCCGATCAGATTGACGATCACCTGGTGCGAGACGAGCGGCTTGCCGCGCCAGTTCTGGGCGATGAAGCTGAACAGGCGGTGCTCGATCTTGTTCCATTTCGACGTTCCGGGAGGGAAGTGGCAGACCTGGATCGCGACCCCCGTGTCGTCGGCCAGGCGCTGCAGCTCGGTCTTCCAGAGCCGGGTGCGGTTGCCGTTGGAGCCGCCGCAATCGGCTGTGATCGTGAGCGTGGTGGCGTCGGGGTAGCGTTGCCGCCCCAGCTGCTCCCACCAGCCGCGGATCGAGGCGACCGCGAACTGGGCGGTGTCGTTGGTGATCCCGACCGATACGAAGCCGTGATCGGCGGCGAGATCCAAGACGCCGTACGGAATCGCTTTGCCGAGCTCGGTGTCCTTGAAGTCGTGCACCCTGACCGGGATCGGCTCGCCCTTCGGGCGCCATTCGCGGCCCGCGTTCTTGAAGTCGCCGACCAGTTCCTTCTTCTTGGTGTCTAACGCCGACCTCGCGGTTATGCCCACGTCGGTCTGAAATTCGCTGCAAAGTCGGATGTTCGTGGACGCGGAGGTCTCCATAGTCGCGCTGCTGTGACCGAGCTTGGTCGGGTGATCGAGCGACGGAGAGGAGCGGGCGTGCGAGGACAATCGGCGGTTCGGGTGGAGGGCCCGTTGGCCGCTCATGCGGCGGGGTTCGCCAGTGGGCTGGCAGAGCGCGGGTACAGGCCGCGGTCGGTGACGGTGCAGCTGCGGTTGCTGGCTGACCTGAGTCGCTGGCTGGGCGAGCGGGGTCGCGAGCCGGCCGACCTGACCCGGGAAGACGCGGCGGAGTTCCTGCGTGATCGGCGGGAGCGGGTTGTCGACCTGACCGGGGCGCGGGCGCTGGGGCCGCTGTTCGGGTATCTGCGCGGCCTCGGCGTCGTCAGCGAGCCGGCGGGTCCGCTGGACACGCCGACCGGCCGGCTGCTGGTGGACTACCGCGACTATCTGGCGCGCGAGCGCGGGTTGGCGGCGAGCACGGTGGCCGGCCATGAGGGTGTCGCCCGGCTGTTCTTGGGCGAGCGCGCAGACCCGCTCGAGGAGGCGCTGAGGACGCTGACGCCGGGCGACGTCACGGCATTTGTGATGGCGCACTGCCGGTCCGGGCGGCTGGGCACGGGCGCGGCCAAGAACCTGACGAGCGGGCTGCGGTCGCTGTTGCGGTTCTTGCACCTCGCGGGCTGGGCGCCAGTCGCGCTGGTGCCGGCCGTCCCGAGCGTCGCGAGCTGGCGACTGGCGGCGCTGCCGCGCGCGCTGGAGGTCGGGCACGTGGCGCGGCTGCTGGGGGCCTGCGACCGGACGACCGCGATTGGCCGGCGCGACCTGGCGATCTTGACGCTCTTGTCGCGACTGGGGCTGCGGGCCGGCGAGGTCGCCGCACTGAGCCTGGATGACATCGACTGGCGCGCCGGCGAACTGACGGTGCGCGGCAAGGGCGCGCGGATCGAACGGCTACCGCTGCCGCACGACGTCGGCCAAGCGCTGGTCGGATACCTGCGCGACGGACGACCGCGATCTCGGTCGCGCGAGGTGTTCCTGGCGGCTCGCGCGCCGTTCGGGGCGCTCTCGTCGCACGCGGTCACGGCGGTCGTCCGGTATGCCTGTGACCGCGCCGGCCTCAAGCGCGTGGGCGCGCATCGGCTGCGTCACACGGTCGCGACCGAACTTCTTGGCGCTGGCGCGCCGCTGGCGCAGATCGCTCCGATCCTGCGGCACGCGAGCGTGTCGACGACGGCCATCTACGCCAAATGCGCCGCGAGGCGCTCTGTTGTATCCCCGGCGCAGCCGGGAGGAACTCGAAGGAAGGTTCTTGGGTCCAATGGCTCTACCCGGATCCGAAAGGTGAACGGAACAGCAGCATGCT
>JBOGYU010000768.1:0-1931 GCA_050696935.1 Solirubrobacteraceae bacterium
ACTGGCGCCTGGTGCGCTCCGAGCCGCTGCTCGGGCTGGCGGTCGTGGTGGTGGTCGCGGTGTTGGTGGCGTTCCCGCTGCCGCCGCGCCAGCTCGCCGACGCCGACGAGGCGATCGCCGCCGTCCCCGCCTGCGAGCCGTGCCCGCTCCCCGATCCGGCACGGGACGAGTTGCCGGTGGCTGAGCAGGCGGGCACCCAGGTCGTGGCCGGCTGGCTGCGCCGGGACGCGGATCGCGTCACCGGTACGGTCCGCGTACTCGATCGCCAGGGGCAGCCGAGTCGCTCGCCATTCGAGGTGCTGGGCGCCCGTCAGCGACCCTGCGGCATGGGTTGCCGGCGCTTCTCGCTCCCGCTGGCGGACACGGTCCGCGTCGCCACGCGCGAGGGCGAGCGCCGGTTCACGGCCGAACTCCCTGCACGTTGGCGCACGGCGGCGACGCCGCGCGCGCGGGCGCTGCTTGTGCGCGCGCAGCGGACGATGCGCACGCTGCGCAGCGTGCGCGAGGTCGAGCAGGTCACCAGCGGACCCGGCTCCTACGCCCGCACCGACTACCGCCTGCAAGGCCCGGACCGGATGGCGCTCACCACCAACGGGGGGACGCGGACGGTGATCGTCGGTGAGCGGGAGTGGTTCCGCACCGCCGACACGCCATGGACCCGGCGTTCGTACGGCTCCGGGATACCGTTCTCGGTCCGCCGGTGGTTCCGTTGGACCACATACGCGACCGCCGCGCGCCTGCTCGACCGCCGCCGCGAGGCCGGCCGGCGGGTCGCCGAGCTCGCAGTGATGGACCCCGCCACCCCGGTGTGGCTGCGCCTGATCGTCGACGAGCGCACAGGCCGCGTGCTGCGCGAGCGCATGATCACCAGGGCCCACTTCATGAACTCGCGCTATTACGCCTTCAACCGGCCGCTCTCGATCGAGGCGCCCGATGCGAGCTGATCACCGCAAGCGTAGCGTCGCAGGGTTGGTTCTACGCGGGCTCGGCGTGCTCACCGCCACGGGCTTCGTTGCCCTACTGGTCTACGGCGTGACGACGCAGGCGCCCGACCGCACGATCGACGACGCGCTCGCCCGCGCCGAGACCCTCGACGCGCCCGACTTCGAGCACGACCTGCTCGAGCGCGGCCGGCCGCCGGCGCCGCTCGCGCGTGTCGTGGACCGCGCCGCAGCCGACGGCCGCATCGCGCTGTCCGAGCTGCGCGGAACGCCCGTGGTGCTGAACTTCTGGGCGTCTTGGTGCGATCCGTGCCGCGTCGAGGCGCCCGTGCTCGAGCGCGGCTGGCGCGAAGCCGCCCCGCAGGGCGTCCTGTTCCTCGGGCTCGACATGCAGGACGTCACCGACGACGCGCGCGAGTTCCTGCGCGAGTTCTCGATCACCTACCCGAACGTCCACGAGGCCGGCAAGCAGACCTCCCGCGACTACGGCATGACCGGAATTCCCGAGACGTTCTTCATCAGCGCCGGCGGCCAGATCGTCGGCCACATCATCGGCGCGCTGAACCAAGGACAGCTGCGGGCCGGTGTCGCCGCGGCGCGCCGCGGGCGCCCGCAACAGGCGGCTCCCGGCGGCGAGCAACTGCCTACCCGTCCGGGCTAGCGGAGCCGAGACGCGCGGACGAGCCGGCGACCGCCCAGGATCCCCGTCGCACCGAGCACCAGCGGCGCCGCCGCCATCACGAGCATGCAGGCCTGCGCCAGCAGGGCCGGCAACGCGATCGTCCCCTGGCCGGCGACCTCGGCGAGCCGCAGCGTGACGGCGAGCAGCACGCCCACGGCGGCGACCGCGCCGACCAGCAGCAGCGTCGGCAGCTCCCACCGAGGCCGCTCGCCGAGCAGGTAGTCGACGCGCTCGGGAGCGATGCCGACCGCCGCCGGACTCGGGTCCGCGTCGAACGCCAGCAGCGCGGAGGCAAGCGCCGGGCGCCC
>JBOGYU010000769.1:0-1924 GCA_050696935.1 Solirubrobacteraceae bacterium
GTTGAGCACCTGCCGGCGCCCGGAATCCCGCTCATCGGCCGCCACCACCGCCAGCTTCGTGCGGGCGCACGCGAGGACGACGTCGCTGTCCAGCGCCGCGCCGCCGCGCACGCGCTCCCACAGCGCGCCGCCGGCGATCAGCGCGGTCTTGATCACCTCGGCCCACCCGGCGGCGAGCTCGGCCTGCGGCAGCGTGGCCATCGTGGACGGGTCGACGAGCACGGCGGCGGGCTGGTGGTACGCGCCGGCGTAGTTCTTGCCCTCCGGCAGGTCCACGCCCGTCTTGCCGCCGTACGCGGAGTCGACCTGCGCGACGAGGGTGGTCGGCACCTGCACGACCCGCACGCCCCGCTGGTAGACGGCCGCGCAGAAGCCGGCCAGGTCCCCCACCACGCCGCCGCCGAGCGCGACCACGTGGTCGTCGTGCGCCATCCCGGCGGCGGCCAGGCCGCGCAGCAGGCGCTCCGCGCTCGCCAGCGTCTTGTGCTGCTCCCCGGGCGGGACCCGCAGCTCGGCCGCGGCGTCCGGCACGTCATACAGGCCACCGACGGTCTCGTCGGTGATCGCGAACCGCCGGCCGGCGACGGGCCAGAACCCGCTCCCCAGCAGCCCCTCCCCCACGTGCACGGGATAGCTGCCCGACGCGGCGGTGGCCCACAGCAGCTTCACCCCGCGCGGGAGCGAGCGCAGCGCCGGCACCGCCGGGCGGACCTGGTCGCGGCTGGAGTCGGCCAGCACCGCGTCGGCCACCGCGTCGTAGAGCGGAGCGCGCTCGGCGTGCAGGGCGACGAAGCGCGCGCGGTCGCGGGCGAGCGGCCGGCGCTTGTTCCCCGCCCGCCGCCAGGCGGTGTCCACGTCGACGTCGAGCAGCACGACCGTGTGCCGGCGCAGCAGCTCCCGCACCCGCGGCGAGCCGACCGCGCCGCCGCCGAGCGAGAGCACCGGCGCGGGCGGGCGCTCGAGCAGCGCCGCGACGACGTCCTCCTCCAGCGCGCGGAACGCCGCCTCGCCGTGCGCGGCGAAGTACTCCTCGATCGTCGACCCGGCCCGCCGCTCGATCTCCTGGTCGGCGTCCACCGCGCGCGCGCCGAGCGCGACGGCGGCCGCCCGCGCCGCCGAAGTCTTGCCGGCCCCCATGAACCCGATGAAGACGAGCGCTACGTTCGCGGCTTCCATCCGATGCGCCGCTCGTAGGCGGCGAGCGCCGCGCGCACGTCGTCGATGTGGTCGCCGCCGAACTTCGTGCGGTAGGCGTCGGCGAGCACGATCGCGAGCATCGCCTCCCCCACCACGCCGGCGGCCGGCACCGTGCAGGAGTCCGTGCGCTCGCGCAGCGCCTCGGCGGGCTCGCGCGTGGCTATGTCCACCGAGCGCAGCGGCTTGGTCAGCGTCGGCAGCGGCTTCATCGCGCACCGCACCACAAGCGGCTCGCCGGTCGTCATCCCGCCCTCGAGGCCGCCCGAGCGGTTCGTCTCGCGGAAGTAGCCGCGCTCGTCCGAGTAGAAGATCTCGTCGTGCGCGGCGGAGCCGGGCCGGCCCGCGAGGTCGAACCCGTCGCCGATCCCGCAGCCCTTGACCGCCTGGATCGAGAGCATCGCGAGGCCGATCCGCCCGTCCAGGCGCTCCTCCCAGCTCACGTGCGAGCCGAGCCCGGGCACGAGCCCGAAGGCGCGCACCTCGAACACCCCGCCGAGCGACTCGTTGCGCTTGCGCAGCACGTTGATCTCCTCGACCATCGCGCGCGACGCCTCCGCGTCCAGACAGCGCACGGGCGACTCGTCGACGCCGTCGAAGTCCTCCGGCCGCAGGCCGTCGCGCTCCGGCGCCCGCACCGACCCGATCTGCGTCACGTGCGAGAGCACCCGCACGCCGAGCGCGGCCAGGAAGCCCTTGGCGAGCGCGCCGCCGGCGACGCGCGCGGCGG
>JBOGYU010000770.1:0-1914 GCA_050696935.1 Solirubrobacteraceae bacterium
CGGCCGCCCTGCACGAGCTGGACCGCTGGCGCCGCCGAGCCGAGGACCCGTTCGCCGACCGCCCCGCGGTCCGCGCCTACCGGGCGGTGGCCCGCACGTGCGAGGGCCTGGTGGCGGCGCTGTCCCTGCCGGCGGCGTCGGAGACCTGACCCGGACCCGGCTCGCTCAGCCCGCCTGCCGGGCCACGGTCACGAGGTGGACGTAGCGGTTGCTGTTCGGGTGGTACAGCAGCGTCAGTGCGACCGCCGACGCCAGCACGGCGGCGATGTCCATCACCGCGTAGCCCGGGCCGTTCAGGTACGAGTCGCGAAAGCCCAGCACGCAGTACGGCAGCATGAACAGGTAGCACAACGCGAGCCCGAACGTCACCATGAGCCGGCCGGCCTGCCGGCCCTTCACCGCTCCGAAGGACCCGAACACCACGAAGAACATCGCGAGGGCCACCGCGCCGGTCGAGCCCGAGGTGTAGAGGTACCCCAGGACCGGAAACCACAGCACCACGGCGACGATCAACAACACTCGCGCGACACCGACCTCCCGCGGCCGGTCCGCGCGGATCTCTTCGACACTGGGCACCACGGCCTCCTCATCCTCGGCGCGACGAGTGTCGACCGTGCCGACCGGGACCCCTCCCGAAGCCGGGATGATCACGTCGGCGGTGGAGGCTACCGCTCGCGGACCGGCCTAGCGGGAGGCGGTGTCCACCGGCTGGGCCGTGTCGCCGATCAGGTTGCGCAGCATGCCGAACAGCTCGTTGCGGCCGTCCGCGCCCAGGCGGTTGCGCATGCGGGCGACGTGGTGCTCGACGGTCTTCGCCGAGATGAACAGGCGGGCGCCGATCTGCTTGTGCGTCAGGCCGGCGAGGATCAGGCGGCCCACCTCCAGCTCGCGCTCGCTGAGCAGCGGGGTGGCGGCGACCTCGGCCGTCGGCTCGACGTCGGCCGGCTCGGTGCCGGTCGGTGCGGGCTCGGTGGCGGGTGGCCGCTCCTGGCTCGTGCTGTCGCTGAGGTTGCGGGCGAACGCCATCAGCGCGGCGGCGTCCTTGCGGTCGGTGGTGCGCACCGACGCCGACGCGGCGAGCTGCGCGCCGTCCGCGGTGAGGCCCGCGTGGTGCAGGCCGACGGCCGCCGCGCGGACGTCGTCGGGGTCGACGTCGCCGCGGGCGACCCGCAGCCAGCCGGCCGCCGCGACGGCGAAGCTCTTGGCGTACCTCGGGGGCATGACCGACAGGACCTTCGCCCGGCGCTGCGCCGCTTCGAGGTCGCCGGCCGCGAGGTCCGCGTGCAGCTCGCTCCAGTGCAGCGGCACCGTCCACAGTGGAGGCTCGCCGAGCTTGGCCAGCAGCGTCCACGCCTGGTCGAGGTGTGGGGCGATCGTCTCGCGTTCGTCGAGCAGTGCCGCCGCCACGGCCAGCTCGCCCAGCTGCCGCAACAGGTACAGGTCAACCGGGTGGCGGATCAGCGCCGTGCGTCCGCGCGCGAACGCCGCGCCGAGCGCCGCCGAGTCGCCGCTACGCCGGGCCAGCCCGGTCGCCAGCGCGGCGGCGAACAGCTCGTCGCCCGGCTCGAGCGGCGTGGCCCCGAGGCGGTCGAGCACGCCCTGCGCGGTCTGCAGTGCGCCGCGGGTCATCGCGTTCCAGCCGTGCAGCAGCAGGTGCCTCGGCTGCGCGAGCCCGCCGCCGAGCTTGGCGGCGACCGCGTGCCCCAGCGTCGCGTCGGCGAGCGCGGTCTCCCCGCTCTGCGCGGCGACGACCGCGACCAGCTCGGCCGGGCTGTACGCCAGCAGCACCGCGTCGCCGGCCGACTCGAGCAGGCCGGTCGCCTGGGTCAGGTGCGACAGCGCGACCGCGGCGTCCCCGGCGACGGACTCGACCGCGCCGGCCGCGAGCAGCCGCACCGCCGAGGCGGTCAGCGT
>JBOGYU010000771.1:0-1911 GCA_050696935.1 Solirubrobacteraceae bacterium
GCATCCCGGACTCGGCCGAGGTGGCGCTGATGCGGGCGCGGGCGCAGCTGGTGCTCGGCAGGCGGGAGGCGGCCGGCAAGATCGTCGCGCCGGTGCTGGACGGCACGGTGCGCGGGGTGCTGCCGTAGTCCGCGGTCGAGGCGTGGCTGCTGGCCGCCGAGGTGGCGCTCGCCGGCGGGGACGACGCCCGCGCCCGCCGCTCGCTGCGCCACGCGCTGGCGGTCGCCCAGCGGCTCGACGTGCCGTACCCGCTCGTGTTCGCCGCGCCCGAGGTCACCGAGCTGCTGACGAACCGGCTGGGCACGTTCGGCGGCGCCGTCGAACGGTTCGCCGGCCACGTGCTCGCCCTGCGCCGTGCCCTGCACGTGCCGCCGATGGTGCCGCTGACCGCGCGGGAACGGGCGGTGCTGCGGCTGCTGCCGACGCTGCGCTCGTTCGACGAGATCGCCGAGGACCTCACCGTCTCCGCGAACACGGTGAAGACCCACGTCCGCGCCATCTACACCAAACTCGGCGTGGCCCGCCGCCGCGACGCGGTCGCCGTCGCCGTCGAGCGCGGGCTGCTGGAGAGCGAGCACGCCGCCACCTCCTGATCGGGTGACAGGGTCGTTGTGCCCTGGAACGCCCGAGGTGGGAGCCGTAGCGTCGATCAGGTGCGACAGCCGCGGGATGGTCGCAGTGCTCACCGGTGGCCGATACCACGGGTCAAGACAGCCGTACCCCGCGTGCCGGCCAACCTCGTGTCCCGCGACGACTTGCGGAGCGCGCTCGCCGGGCTGAGCGCGGAGCTTCCCGTCACGCTGGTGTGCGCGCCGGCGGGCTACGGCAAGACGTTGCTGCTCGCCGACTGGATCGAGCACACGGGCGCCGCGGACAAGGCGTGGGTCTCGCTCGACCGCGGGGACAACGACGCCGGCCGGTTCTGGACCGCGGTGCTGAGCGCGATGTGCGCGTGCGCGGCGGTGCCGGCCGCGAGCCGGCTGCGCACCCTGCACCCGCCGGGGGAGCCGGACGCCGCGGGCTTCTACGCCGAGGTCATCGACGGGCTCGCGGCGCTGCCGGCACCCGTGCACCTGGTGCTCGACGACCTGCACGAGGTCCAGAGCGAGCAGGCCTGGCACGGCCTCGCCACGCTCGTCCGCCACCAGCCCGCCGCGGTGCGGCTGGTGCTGTCCACCCGCTCCGACCCGCCGCTGCCGCTCGCCCGGCTGCGCGTGCAGGGCGAGCTCGCCGAGCTGCGGGCGAGCGAGCTGCGTTTCGGCCACGACGAGGCGCTGGAGCTGCTGCGGCGCGCCGACCTCGACCTCGACGCCGACCAGGTGCGCCGGCTCGTCGCGCAGACCGACGGCTGGCCGGCGGGCCTGCGGCTGGCCGCCCGTTCGCTGCGCGAGGTGCCCGACCGCGAGGCGTTCCTCGCCGAGTTCGCGGGCAACGACCGCGCGATCGCCGACTTCCTCGTCAGCGAGGTGCTCGCCCGGCTGCCGGCCAACACGATCGACGTGCTGCGGCTGGTCAGCGTGTGCGACGAGGTCACCCCGGCCCTGGCCGCGGCGCTGTCCGGCCGCGCCGGTGCGGGCGCGATCCTCGCCGGGCTCGAACGCGACAGCTCGCTCGTGCTGGGTGTCGGCCCGGACCGGCAGTGGTTCCGGATGCACCCGCTGCTGCGCTCGTACCTGCGGGCCGACCTGACCCGGCACCGGCCGGGAGTGGTCGCCCGGCTGCACGAGACGGCCGCCGCGTGGTTCGCCGCCCAGGAACAGCCCGACAAAGCCCTCGACCACGCCTTCGACCACGTGACGCACACCAGCGAGAACCGCGCGCTGGTGGACCTGCTGCACCGGCACGCGGTGACCGTGCTGCTCGCCGGCGACGGCAACCGGTCCGTCCGCCGCGCGCTCGCCGCGGTCGGGC
>JBOGYU010000772.1:0-1905 GCA_050696935.1 Solirubrobacteraceae bacterium
GCTGCGCGGCCCGCGCGGAACGCCGCCGGCGGACGTCGCCGCCGCCGCGCATGCGATCGCGCGCGTCTCGGAGCTGATCGCGGCGGCGCCCGCGGACGTCGACGCGATCGAGGTCAACCCGCTGCTCGTCCGCGAGCGCGGGTCGGGCGCGCTCGTGCTCGACGCGCTGATCACCCGAGCGCCGACGTCATGAGAGGACCGCTCGATGGCGTCCGGGTGCTCGACTTCACGCGCGCCTTCGGCGGGCCGTTCCTCACCATGATGATGGGGGAGATGGACGCGACCGTCGTGAAGGTCGAGCGCCCGGAGGCGGGCGACGAGACGCGCGCGTGGCCGCCGATCGCCGAGGGCGGCGTGAGCACGTACTTCGCGGCGCTCAACCGCAGCAAGCTGTCGCTCACGCTCGATCTCAAGCAGCCGCCCGCCGTCGAGGTCGCGCGCGAGCTCGCGGACTGGGCCGACGTCGTGGTCGAGAACTTCACCCCGGGCGTGGCCGACCGGCTCGGGATCGGGGCGGAGGCGCTCCGCGCTCGCAACCCGCGGCTGATCTATTGCTCGGTCTCCGGCTTCGGCCAGACCGGTCCCTATCGCGAGCGGCGCGGATACGACCCGATCCTGCAGGCGATGGGCGGCCTCATGGGCCTCACCGGCGAGCGCGACGGCGGCCCGATCAAGACCATGCTCCCGGTCGCGGACCTAATGACTGCGAGCTTCGCGGCGATCCCCGTGCTCGCGGCCCTCTACGACCGCGAGCGCACGGGGGAGGGCCAGTACCTCGACGTCGCGATGCTGGACGTGATGACGAGCGCGCTGTCGACGGTCGGCACCGCCTACCTGCTCACCGGCACCGTGCCGCCGCGCTCGGGCACCGAGAACCCGTGGCGGGCACCGTCGGCGGCGTTCGAGTGCGCCGACGGCGTCCACGTCCAACTCGTGCCCAACCAGCGCCAGTGGCTGCGCTTCTGCGAGCTGCTGGGCGTGCCCGAGCTTGCCGACGACCCGCGCTTCGCGGATCCCGCGGCACGCGTCGAGCACCAGGAGGAACTCTACCCACGGCTGCGCGAGCGGCTGCGGGAGCGTCCCGCGCACGAGTGGCTGGAGGCGTTCGAGCAGGCAGGCATCCCCGCGGGGCCGATCCACACGCTGGACACGCTGTTCGCCGATCCGCAGGTGCGCGAGCGCGAGATGGTGACCGAGCTCGAACATCCCGGACCGGGCACGCTGCGAGTGCTCGAGCTGCCGTTCCGGATGTCGGCAACGCCGGTGCGGATCCGCCGGCGGCCTCCGCGGCTCGGCGAGGACACGTCGTCGGTGCTGAGCGACGTGCTCGGGTACTCGGGCGAGCGCATCGAGGAGCTCCATGCCGCCGGCGCCGTCTAGCGTCCTGACCGAGCGCGACGGCCCCGTCGCGGTGCTGACGCTGAACCGGCCCGAGGCCCGCAACGCGCTCAACGGCGCGCTCGTGCGGGCGCTGCTCGAGGAGCTGCGCGTGGCCGACCGCGAGCCCGGCGTGCACGCCGTCGTGCTGGCCGCGGCGCCGCCCGCGTTCTGCGCCGGCGCGGACCTCCGGGAGCTACCCGCCGGCACGTCTGAGGAGGCGGCCGAGCGGGTCGACCTGGCGGTCGAGCTGCACTCGTGCATACCCGGCATGGCGAAGCCGGTGATCGCGGCGGTGGACGGCCCGGCCGTTGCTGGCGGCTGCGGGCTCGCGATGTCGTGTGACCTCGTGATCGGCTCCGAACGTGCGCAGTTCGGCTATCCCGAGGTGCGGCGCGGGCTCGTGGCGGCGCTGGTGATGGTCCGGCTGGAGCGCCTCGTCGGGCGGCGGGCGGCGCTCGACCTGCTGCTGAGCGGGCGCCGCGTCGGCGCCGCCGAGGCGCTCGAGCTGCGGTTGGTCACCGAGGT